>NZ_JBVIHM010000021.1:59382-75720 GCF_055570295.1 Streptomyces sp. NPDC031265 | reverse complement strand
GGGGGGAGAGGGGAGGGGGGGGGGGGGAGGGGGGGGGGGGGGGGGGGCGGCCCCCCCCCCCCCCCCCCCCCCACCCCTTCACTGCGCTCCGGGCCGGACCAGTCCGCTCTCGTACGCGTACACCGCCGCCTGGACTCGGTCGCGCAGCCCCAGCTTCGTCAGCACATGGCCGACGTGCGTCTTCACCGTCGTCTCGCTGACGAACAGATCCGCGGCGATCTCCGCGTTGGAGAGCCCGCGCGCCACCAGCTTCAGGACCTCGACCTCGCGGTCGGTCAGCGTGTGCAGCGTGTCCGGGACCGGCTCCTCGCCCGAGGGCAGATGGTCCGCGTACTTGTCGAGCAGGCGGCGCGTGATCGACGGGGCGAGCATCGCCTCGCCCGCCGCGACCACCCGGATCGCCTGCACCAGCTCATTGGCGGGCGCGTCCTTCAGCAGGAAGCCGCTGGCCCCCGCCTTGAGCGCCTCCACCACGTACTCATCGAGGTCGAACGTGGTCAGCACCAGCACCTTCGCCGGGCCGTCCTTGCCCGGGCCGCTGATCTGCCGGGTCGCCTCCACACCGTCCATCCGGGGCATCCGGATGTCCATCAGCACCACATCGGGCTGGAGCGCCCGCACCTGGTCGAGGGCCTGGAGACCGTCACCGGCCTCGCCCACCACCGCGATGTCCTGCTCGGCCTCCAGGATCATCCGGAAACCGGTGCGCAGCAGCGGCTGGTCGTCGACCAGTAGGACGCGGATAGCCACGGGAACTCCTCATCAGGATTGCTTGACCGGGTCCATTCTGCCCTGCTCATCCTGCGCCACCCCGGGTGGGAGCACCGGTAGCGGCTGTGCTCACCCGGGGGCGACCCCCGGACCCCCGGCCGGGTCGGCGCACTTCAGCCTGCAGAATCCCCGGCCGGGATCAAAGGAAGCGGATAAGCCGGGGGAGTCCCCCCGAATTCGGGGCAGACCGCCTGGTGGTCGCACCAGCCGCACAGCTTGCTCGGCCGCGGCCGCCAGTCGCCCGTCTCCGTGGCCAGCCGGATCGCCTCCCACAGAGCGTGCAGCTTCCGCTCCACCTGGTGCAGATCCGCCTCCACCGGGTCGTACGTCAGCACGTCACCGCTGCCCAGGTACACCAGCTGGAGCCGGCGCGGCAGCACGTTCTTCAGCCGCCACACCACCAGCGCGTAGAACTTCATCTGGAACAGCGCGCCCTCCGCGTACTCCGGACGCGGGGCCTTGCCCGTCTTGTAGTCGACGATGCGGACCTCGCCGGTCGGCGCCACGTCGACCCGGTCGATCACCCCGCGCAGCCGCAGCCCCGACTCCAGCTCCGTCTCGACGAAGAACTCCCGCTCCACCGGCTCCAGAAGCGTCGGATCCTCCAGCGAGAACCACCGCTCCACCAGCCGCTCGGCATCCGCCAGCCACTTGGTCAGCCGCTCGCCCCCGGTGTCCTCGGCGAACAGCTCCGTCAGCTCGGGCTTCGACTCAAGGAGCCGGTCCCACTGGCCGGGGATCATCGCCTTCGCGCGCGGAGCGGTCCGCTCCGCCGCCGGGTCGTCGAAGAGGCGCTCCAGCACCGCGTGCACCAGCGTGCCGCGCGTCGCCGCCTCACTCGGCTTCTCGGGGAGCTTGTCGATCACCCGGAACCGGTACAGCAAGGGGCACTGCATGAAGTCGTTCGCCCGCGACGGCGACAACGACGCGGGGCGCTGGGCCGCCGCGGCCCCTCCGGTGCTCGTATCCATGACACAGACCCTACGACCCGCCACTGACAGCGAGCGGAATACCATCGACGACGAGCCCCCTCACACTGCATGATCGAGACAGAAGCACCGACGAAGGGACACCGTGGACGAGAGCGGCGACAGCAAGAGGCCGCAGTCCGGCGCGGGGGACGACGGTCCCGGCGCCGCGCCCGACAAGGGCAAGTCGCCCCGTGGACCGGAGCCGGGCGGCGGAATCCTCATGGGGCGCCCGTTCGGCGTGCCGGTCTACGTCGCACCCAGCTGGTTCCTGGTAGCCGCCCTCATCACCTGGGTCTTCGGCGGCCAGCTCGACCGCGTGCTGCCCGAGCTCGGCGCCGCCCGCTACCTCGTCTCACTCTTCTTCGCGGTCGCCTTCTACGCCTCGGTGCTGGTCCACGAGCTGGCCCACACCGTCGCCGCGCTGCGCTTCAAGCTCCCCGTGCGCCGTATCCAGCTCCAGTTCTTCGGCGGTGTCTCCGAGATCGAGAAGGAGACCGAGACCCCGGGCCGCGAGTTCGTGCTCGCCTTCGTCGGCCCGCTGCTCTCCCTCGTCCTGTCCGGCCTTTTCTACATCGGGATGCTGGCCGTCGAGCCCGGCACCGTCCCCGGCGTCCTGCTCGCCGGGCTGATGATCTCCAACCTGATCGTGGCGGGCTTCAACCTGCTGCCCGGCCTGCCGCTGGACGGCGGCCGGATGCTCCGCGCCGTCGTGTGGAAGATCACCGGCAAGCCCATGAGCGGCACCGTCGCCGCCGCCTGGGTCGGCCGCGCCCTCGCCGTCACCGTCCTCATCGGCCTCCCGCTGCTCACCCAGACCGGCGCCCTCGGCAACGCGCCCGAAGAGGTCGACGGCATGGACACCGTCACCGACGCGCTGCTCGCCGCGATCCTCGCCGCGATCATCTGGACGGGCGCGGGCAACAGCCTGCGGATGGCCCGGCTGCGCGAGCACCTGCCGGAGCTGCGCGCCCGCAACCTCACCCGCCGGGCCGTCCCCGTCGAGTCGGCCACCCCGCTCTCCGAGGCGCTGCGCCGGGCCAACGAGGCCGGGGCGCGCGCCCTGGTCGTCGTCGACGGCCAAGGCGACCCCACCGGCCTCGTCCGCGAGGCCGCCATCGTCGGCGTACCGGAACACCGCCGCCCGTGGGTCGCGGTCAGCGGGCTCGCCCAGGACCTCACCGAGGGCATGCGCGTCCCGGCCGAGCTGGCCGGCGAACCGCTCCTCGACAAGCTCCGCGCCACCCCCGCCACCGAGTACCTGGTCGTCGAGGAGACGGGAGAGATCTACGGAGTGCTCTCGGCGGCCGACGTCGAGAAGGCCTTCGTGGCGGCGATGGCCCGGCCCACCCCGTAAACGCACCGGCGGCCCCCGTATCCGCGCAGGCCGTGGCGTTCCGCGGTCAACAGGGCCGGTACCCTGTTCGTATGTCCGAACCGACCGGTGCCGCCCGCCGTCGCGGGCCCTTCAAGGTCGGGGACCAGGTCCAGCTCACCGACCCCAAGGGACGCCACTACACGTTCACGCTCGAAGCCGGGAAGAATTTCCACACCCACAAGGGTTCCTTCCCGCATGACGAGCTGATCGGTGCTCCCGAGGGCAGTGTTGTCCGTACCACGGGAAACGTCGCCTACCTCGCGCTGCGCCCCCTGCTCCCCGACTTCGTCCTGTCCATGCCCCGCGGCGCCGCCGTGGTCTACCCCAAGGACGCGGGGCAGATCCTGGCCTTCGCCGACATCTTCGCCGGCGCCCGCGTCGTCGAGGCCGGGGTCGGCTCGGGCTCGCTGAGCGCGTTCCTGCTGCGCGCCGTCGGCGACCACGGAATGCTGCACTCCTACGAGCGCCGCGAGGACTTCGCCGAGATCGCCACGCAGAACGTGGAGCGCTACTTCGGCGGACCGCACCCCGCCTGGCAGCTCACCGTCGGCGACCTCCAGGACAACCTGTCGGACACCGACGTCGACCGCGTCATCCTCGACATGCTCGCCCCCTGGGAGTGCCTGGACGCCGTGTCCAAGGCGCTGGTGCCCGGCGGCATCCTCTGCTGCTACGTGGCCACCACCACCCAGCTCTCGCGCACCGTCGAGTCCATCCGGGAGATCGGCTGCTTCGCCGAGCCGCAGCCCTGGGAATCGATGATCCGCAACTGGCACGTCGAGGGCCTGGCCGTCCGCCCCGACCACCGGATGATCGGCCACACCGGCTTCCTGGTGACCGCCCGCCGCCTCGCGGACGGTGTGGAGCCCCCGATGCGCCGCCGCCGTCCCGCCAAGGGCGCGTACGGAGACGACTACGAGGGCCCCAACAAGGACTGACGGGCCCGTCAGCTCAACGCACCGGCGCCGCCGCCGAGTTCCCGGACACTCCGGGGAACTCGGCGGCGGCGCTTTTCCGTTGGGCGTACGGGGCACGGCGACGCCAAGCGGGCGCAGAACCTCCGGACCCCGCTGTTCCGCCCGACTGTGACGTGTGGCACGATGCTGGCCACTCCCACCACCCGCACCGCCCTTCACAGGAGACCTCCCGCGTGCAGACTGCCGCCGTCCCCGAGCTCGCGCACACCCACGCCCGCCCGGTGCACTGGCTGGCCACGGCCGCAGTGATGGCCGGGGTCGTGGCGCTGGCCGGCTGGCTGCAGCCGGACGCCGCCAAGGCCTCCCAAGGGGCCGCGGGCTCCCGCGTGGCAGCGGCTCCGGCCCCCGACGCGGCGGCCGTCGCCTACCCGCTCCAGTGCGGCACGGTGGGCACCCAGGTAGCGGCCCTGGCGGCGGGGGACCTCGACGGCGACGGCAGCCCCGAGACCGTGGCCGTCGTCCACTGCCGGGCCGGCTCGGGCACCCCGCCGAGCGGGATCTACGTCCTGACCCGGCCCGCCGTGAAGGGCGCCCCGCCGCGCCTGGTGGCGACGCTGGCCGACCCCCGTGAGAAGTTCGGCGTCTCCGGCCTCGCGGTCCAGGACGGAACGGTCACGGCCACGCTGCTCGGCTACTCGTCGCCGAGCGTGCCACGCTGCTGCCCCGACGAGGAGCGGAAGACCAAGTGGCGCTGGCAGGGCGGGAAGTTCGTCCGGAGCACCCAGTCCCAAGCGCTGGGTGCCTGATCCGTCACCTAGCGTACGTACTTCCTTACGTACGGTCTCAGTCGGCGTCCGGCCCGTACACCTCGGTGCTGTCCGAAACCCGTCGTACGTGAATGCAGTCGCCCGGGCAGTCCTTCACCGAGTCGACGACGTCCTGGAGCAGCGGCAGCGGGACCGGCGTCACGGCGCCCGGCGACTGCAACAGCTCGTCCTCGGCGCTCTTCACATAGGCCAGGCCATCGATGTCCAGCTCGAAGACCTCGGGCGCGTACTGGACACAGATCCCGTCGCCGGTGCAGAGATCCTGGTCGATCCAGACCTCAAGAGCGTCGTTCATGTCGCCTACCGTTCGTGCGCGGTGCTGTGTTCGTGCGGAGTGCCCCACCGGCCGGGACGGCCGAGCAATCGGCACCAGTCCTGACGGGTGTTGACCGACTCGACGATACAACCGCCCGCTTTCCGATGTTGATGGGTGGGTATTCCCCTGGCGTGAGGGAGAGCGCAAGGGTGAAGATCGGACACACCCCGCAGTCTTTGTGATCTAGGGGTTTCAATCACCACCCGCCCAGGTAGGGTCAGGAAGCGTCCAGCTCCCCTTGGAGGAGGTGAGGACCGTGGCAGCCCACGACGACGACATCAACCGCGGCATCCGGCCCGGGCGGGGGTCTGAGGACCCAGCCGGCCAGGTTGCCTATCTAGAGCAGGAAATCGCCGTCCTGCGACGCAAGCTCGCCGACTCTCCGCGTCATACGAGGATTCTCGAAGAGCGGATCGTCGAGCTGCAGACCAACCTGGCGGGCGTGTCCGCGCAGAACGAGCGGCTCGCCAATACGCTCCGCGAGGCCCGGGACCAGATCGTGGCCCTCAAGGAGGAGGTCGACCGGCTCGCACAGCCGCCGGCCGGCTTCGGTGTCTTCCTGCACGCCAACGAGGACGGCACCGCCGACATCTTCACCGGGGGCCGCAAGCTCCGGGTGAACGTCAGCCCCAGCGTCGAGCTCGACGAGCTCCGGCGCGGCCAGGAAGTCATGCTCAACGAAGCGCTCAACGTGGTCGACGCCATGGAGTTCGAGCGCGCCGGGGACATCGTCACCCTCAAGGAGATCCTTGAGGACGGCGAGCGCGCCCTGGTGGTCGGGCACACCGACGAGGAACGGGTGGTCAGGCTCGCCGAGCCGCTGCTGGACGCCACCATCCGCCCCGGCGACGCCCTCCTGCTCGAACCCCGCTCCGGCTACGTGTACGAAGTGGTCCCCAAGAGCGAGGTCGAGGAACTGGTCCTCGAAGAGGTCCCGGACGTCGACTACGAGAAGATCGGCGGACTCGGCGGCCAGATCGAGATGATCCGCGACGCGGTCGAGCTCCCCTACCTCTACCCGGACCTCTTCAAGGAGCACGAACTGCGGCCGCCCAAGGGCATCCTGCTCTACGGCCCGCCCGGCTGCGGCAAGACGCTCATCGCCAAGGCCGTCGCCAACTCGCTCGCCAAGAAGGTCGCCGAGGTCACCGGCCAGCCCGCGGGGAAGAGCTACTTCCTCAACATCAAGGGCCCCGAACTCCTCAACAAGTACGTCGGAGAGACCGAGCGGCACATCCGCCTCGTCTTCCAGCGAGCCCGTGAGAAGGCCAGCGAGGGCACCCCCGTCATCGTCTTCTTCGATGAGATGGAGTCCCTTTTCCGCACCCGCGGATCCGGCGTCAGCTCGGACGTGGAGAACACCATCGTCCCCCAGCTGCTCGCCGAGATCGACGGTGTGGAGGGCCTGGAGAACGTCATCGTCATCGGCGCCTCCAACCGCGAGGACATGATCGACCCCGCGATCCTGCGGCCCGGCCGGCTCGACGTCAAGATCAAGATCGAGCGCCCGGACGCGGAGGCGGCCAAGGACATCTTCGCCAAGTACCTCACGGCGTCCCTGCCGCTGCACGCGGACGACCTGTCCGAGCACAGCGGTTCCAAGGACGCCGCGGCACACGGGATGATCCAGTCCGTCGTGGAGCAGATGTACGCGGAATCCGAGGAGAACCGCTTCCTGGAAGTCACCTACGCCAACGGCGACAAGGAAGTCCTCTACTTCAAGGACTTCAACTCCGGCGCCATGATCCAGAACATCGTGGACCGGGCCAAGAAGATGGCCATCAAGGCCTTCCTCGACCACAACCAGAAGGGCATCCGCGTCTCCCACCTCCTCCAGGCCTGCGTGGACGAGTTCAAGGAGAACGAGGACCTGCCCAACACGACCAACCCCGACGACTGGGCCCGTATCTCCGGAAAGAAGGGCGAACGGATCGTGTTCATCCGTACCCTCGTCACCGGAAAGCAGGGTGCGGACACCGGACGCTCCATCGACACCGTGGCCAACACCGGTCAGTACCTGTAGCACACAGGGCGGCTGCGGGTGCCCGACCGGGGCATCCGCAGCCGACTGCTTTTCCGGCCAAAAACAGGCCACAGACAGACCAAGAGCAATGACGGAATTGATCTCCCCACCAGCGCAAAGGCGTTCTAGGCTCTTCCGTACCGCCGAGTCGCGCAGTGCGGGGACGGGCACCGCACACGCACCGGAGAAACAGCGGTACTTGAGCGACGCTCCCGGAGGGGAGCGCCGCCGGGCAAGGAGGGCCGCATGACCGTACGGCGAGTAATGGGCATCGAGACGGAGTACGGCATCTCCGTCCCCGGCCACCCCAATGCCAATGCCATGCTCACCTCGTCCCAGATCGTCAACGCCTACGCGGCGGCGATGCACCGGGCGCGCCGCGCCCGCTGGGACTTCGAGGAGGAGAACCCGCTGCGGGACGCCCGCGGCTTCGACCTCGCCCGCGAGGCCGCCGACAACAGCCAGCTCACCGACGAGGACATCGGCCTCGCCAACGTCATCCTCACCAACGGGGCACGGCTGTACGTCGACCACGCCCACCCCGAGTACAGCTCACCCGAAGTCACCAACCCGTTCGACGCGGTGCTCTGGGACAAGGCGGGCGAGCGCATCATGGCCGAGGCGGCCGAACGCGCGGCGCAACTCCCCGGCGCCCAGCCGATCCACCTCTACAAGAACAACACCGACAACAAGGGCGCCTCCTACGGCACGCACGAGAACTACCTGATGAAGCGGGAGACCCCGTTCAGCGACATCGTGCGCCACCTCACCCCGTTCTTCGTCTCCCGCCAGGTCATCACCGGCGCCGGCCGCGTCGGCATCGGCCAGGACGGCCACGAGCACGGCTTCCAGATCAGCCAGCGCGCCGACTACTTCGAGGTCGAGGTCGGCCTGGAGACCACCCTCAAGCGCCCCATCATCAACACGCGCGACGAGCCGCACGCAGACGCGGAGAAATACCGCCGACTGCACGTCATCATCGGCGACGCCAACCTCTCCGAGATCTCGACCTATCTCAAACTCGGTATGACGGCCCTGGTCCTCTCGATGATCGAGGACGGCTTCATCAACGTCGACCTCGCCGTCGACCAGCCGGTCCGCACCCTCCACCAGGTCTCCCACGACCCCGACCTGCGCCACCTCGTCACCCTGCGCAGCGGCCGCACGCTCACCGCCGTACAACTCCAGATGGAGTACTTCGAGCTCGCGCGCAAGTACGTGGAGGAGCGGTTCGGCGCGGACGCCGACGACCAGACCAAGGACGTCCTCGGCCGCTGGGAGGACGTGCTCAACCGGCTGGAGAACGACCCGATGAGCCTCTCCGGCGAACTCGACTGGATCGCCAAACGGGAGCTGATGGAGGGCTACCGGCGGCGCGACGGCCTCGGCTGGGACGCGGCCCGGCTGCACCTCGTCGACCTCCAGTACGCCGACGTACGGGCCGAGAAGGGCCTCTACAACCGCCTGGCGGCCCGCGGCAAGATGAAGCGGCTCCTCGACGAGCCGGCGGTCTCCCGGGCCCGTGCGAAGCCCCCGGAGGACACCAGGGCGTACTTCCGCGGCCGCTGTCTGGAGCAGTACGCGGACGACGTCGCCGCGGCCTCCTGGGACTCGGTGATCTTCGATCTGCCGGGCCGTGACTCGCTCCAGCGCGTTCCAACCCTGGAACCGCTTCGCGGAACGCGTAATCACGTCAAGGAGCTGCTCGACCGCTGCCGGACGGCCGAGGATCTGGTCCGGGTGCTCTCGGGTGGCTGACCGGGGCTGAAAAGTCGTCGGCGTGGGAAACACAGAGGTAGGCCCCGCACGTTCCACCAAGTGCGGGGCCGATGTCAGGCCCTGCTTGTAGGGTCTGATCAAGGACATCGAACCGAGCGGGGTGAGGTAGATGGCGACCAAGGACACCGGCGGCGGACAGCAGAAGGCCACGCGTTCCACCGAGGAGGTCGAGGAGCAGACCCAGGACGCGCAGGCTTCGGAGGACCTCAAGGAGCGCCAGGAGAAGCTCTCGGACGACGTCGACTCGGTGCTGGACGAGATCGACGATGTCCTGGAGGAGAACGCGGAGGACTTCGTGCGGTCCTTCGTTCAGAAGGGTGGACAGTAGTCCACGGATGTGAACGGCGGGGGGGTGTGTCCGAGGGGGCGACGGCTCCCCTCGGCGGGGGCGGCACGCGGTGCGCCCAACCCGCCTTTCCGCCCTCGCCGTTCATGTGGATCACCGCCACGACACGGGTAAGGTCCGTGGCGTACGGTGCTTCAACTGCAATTCGGCCATCGGCAAGTTGGGAGACGATCCCGACGCAGTTCGTCGGGCTGCCGCCTACCTGGAGGGAATCTCGTGGAAGCCAACACTCGTGGCACAGGGCGTCTACCAGCTGCCTTCCTGACGCCGGGCTCGTCCTCGTTCATGGACTTCCTGTCCGAGCACTCGCCCGAGATGCTGCCCGGCAAGCGGGTGCTGCCGCCCGTGCAGGGGCATGTGGAGGCGCCGCACGGCACGACCATCGTGGCGGCGACGTTCCCCGGCGGCGTGGTGCTCGCCGGTGACCGGCGGGCGACGATGGGCAACATGATCGCCCAGCGCGACATCGAGAAGGTCTTCCCGGCGGACGAGTACTCGGCGGTGGGTATCGCCGGTACCGCGGGTCTCGCCGTGGAGATGGTCAAGCTCTTCCAGCTGGAGCTGGAGCACTTCGAGAAGGTCGAGGGTGCCACCCTCTCCCTGGAGGGCAAGGCCAACCGCCTCTCCACCATGATCCGCGGCAACCTCGGCATGGCCATGCAGGGCCTGGCGGTGGTCCCGCTCTTCGCGGGGTACGACGTGGACCGCGAGAAGGGCCGCATCTTCTCGTACGACGTCACCGGCGGCCGCTCCGAGGAGCACGGGTACGCCGCCACCGGCTCCGGTTCGATCTTCGCCCGCGGCTCGATGAAGAAGCTGTACCGCGAGGACCTGACCGAGCAGCAGACCACCACCCTGGTCGTCCAGGCGCTCTACGACGCGGCGGACGACGACTCGGCGACCGGCGGTCCCGATGTCGCCCGCCGGATCTATCCGATCGTCACCGTCATCAGCGACGAGGGCTTCCGGCGGCTGACCGAGGCGGAGTCCTCCGAGATCGCCCGCTCGATCCTGGAGCGGCGTCTGGAGCAGCCCGACGGCCCGCGCGCCGCGCTGCTCTGAGGCCGCTGAGATGACCCCGCCACTGACAGAAAGGGACGGATAGCCGGTGTCGACGCCGTTCTATGTCTCACCCCAGCAGGCCATGGCCGACCGTGCCGAGTACGCCCGCAAGGGCATCGCGCGCGGCCGCAGCCTGGTCGTGCTGCAGTTCGCCGACGGCATTGTCTTCGTCGGCGAGAACCCGTCCCGTGCGCTGCACAAGTTCAGCGAGATCTACGACCGGATCGGCTTCGCGGCCGCCGGCAAGTACAACGAGTACGAGAACCTCCGGATCGGCGGTGTGCGCTACGCGGATCTGCGGGGATACACCTACGACCGCCACGATGTGACGGCCCGTGGTCTGGCCAACGTGTACGCGCAGACGCTGGGCACCATCTTCTCCAGTGTCGGCGAGAAGCCGTACGAGGTGGAGCTGGTGGTCGCCGAGGTCGGGGCGACGCCGGAGGAGGACCAGATCTACCGGCTGCCGCACGACGGCTCGATCGTGGACGAGCACGGCTCGGTCGCGGTCGGCGGCAACGCGGAGCAGATCAGCACGTTCCTCGACCAGCGCCACCAGGACGGCATGTCGTTGGCGGAGGCGCTGAAGCTGGCCGTGCAGGCCCTGTCGAACCAGACCAACGGTGCCGAGCGGGAGATTCCCGCGGAGCGTCTGGAGGTCGCGGTGCTCGACCGGACGCGGCCGCAGCAGCGGAAGTTCAAGCGGATCGTCGGTCGTCAGCTGTCCCGTCTCCTGCAGACGGCAGAGGCGAGCGCCGAGCCGACCGAGGTGCCGTCGGACGACGACGAAGAGTAGAGACGAGTAGAAGCGTCGGCCCAGTCGACGTGAAGGCCTGTGCCTCGCCGTTCGTCACGGCGGGGCACAGGCCTTTTCCGGTTCAGGCCGCGGGCGGGGCCGTGGAGCCGCGCACGATCAGGGTGACGGGCAGGTCGCCCGCTTCGGGCTCGCGGCCGTCCAGGACGGCGAGCAGTGCGGCCATGCCGCGCTCGCCCACCTGCTCGGCGGGCAGCTGGACGGTGGTGAGCTCGGGTTCGAGGGCGGTGGCGAGGGCGAGGTCGTCGAATCCCGCCACCGAGATGTCGTCGGGGATGCGCAGACCGAGCCGTCGGGCGGCCTTGCAGGCCCCCGCCGCCAGGATGTCGTCGTCGCAGACGAGGGCGGTGGGGCGGGCGCCGGGGCGGGTGAGGGCGTGTTCGGCCGCCTTGCGGGCCGCGTCGACGGTGAGTGCGGAGGGCACGGTCAGGACTTCGGCGCCGGGTGCCCGGCGCAGTGCGTCCTCCAGGGCCCGGCCGCGTACGTGGAAGGTCCAGGAGTCCACGGCGGAGGCGAGGTGGGCGAATCTGCGGTGGCCGAGGCCCAGCAGATGCTCCGTCACCTGCCGTATGCCGTCGGCGATGTCGAGGTTGACGCGGGCGGCGGGGCCGGCTTCGGCGGGGTCGCTGTCGAGCATCACGAGGGGGAGGTCGGTGCCCTGGATGCCGGCGAGGGCGTCGGCGGCCATGGAGGAGGCGATGACGCCGTCGAGGGCGGCGCGGGCGGAGTCGAAGGGGTCGCGGGCGGGGCCGACGCCCTCGGGGGAGGGGTAGAGGACGACGCCGAAGTCGTGTTCGGCGGCGACGCGGGCGGCGCCGGTGTAGACGCGGGCGAAGAACTCGTTGGTGAGGGCGGGGACGACGAGGAGGGCGGTACGGGTGCGGCCGAGGCGCAGGCTGCGGGCGGCGAGGTTGGGCCGGTAGCCGAGTTCGCGGGCCGCGTCGCGGACGAGGGCGGCGGTCCTCTCGGAGACGCGGCCGCGCCACTTGTCGCCGAGGACGAGGGAGACGGTGGCCTGGGAGACCCCGGCCGCGCGGGCGACGTCCCGGCTGGTCGGCTGGGTCTTCACGGGGTCCTCCGGCAGGGTGTGGCGGCTGGGTGCCCTGGGTCCGGGGTGGACCCGGGGGTTGTCGACATGGTACGTATGACGTCGGACGTTATACGTAAAACTAATTCAACCGAGAGGCGACATGGCGGCGGGATATCTGGAGATCCTCCGGACGCGGCACGCCGCGCGACTGCTGGTGGGGACGCTGACGGGGCGGCTGCCGAACGCCACCGCGGCCATCGCCGTGGTCCTGTTCGTCCGTGCGGAGGGCGGCAGCTACCCGCTGGCGGGCGCGCTCACCGCGGTGTACGGCGTGGCCACCGCGGCCGGGCAGCCGCTGCTCGGCCGGGCCGTGGACCTCTACGGGCAGCCCCGGGTGATGCTGCCGGCGTCGGTGGCCAGCGCCCTGGGAATGGCCGTCCTCGCGTTCAGCGGCATCGACCCGGTCGCGGTGGCGTACGCGGCGATGGTCGTGTCCGGGTTCTGCACACCGCCGCTGGAGGGCGGACTGCGGGCGCTGTGGCCCGGCGTCCTGACCCGCCAGGACCAGGTGCACACCGCGTACGCGATGGACGCGATAGCCCAGGAGGTGATGTTCACGGTCGGCCCGCTGCTGGTCACCCTCGGCATCGCCCTGTGGTCGCCCGCCACCGCGCTGGTCGCGATCAACGTGCTCGGGGTGCTCGGCGCGCTCTCGGTGGTCCTCTCGGAGCCCTCGCGCGCCTGGCGCTCGGCCCCGCGCGAGGCGCACTGGCTGGGCGCACTGCGCTCCACGGGGTTGCTCGCACTCCTCGGAGCCTTCTTCTTCGTCGGCCTCGCGCTGGGCGCGATCATCGTGGCGGCGTCGGCCTACGCCGACGACCACGGCCGAGACGCGGTCTACGGCTGGCTGATGGCGGCCAACGGCCTCGGGGCGCTGCTCGGCGGTCTCGTGTACGGGGCGCGCCAGTGGGCCGGAACTCCTGAGAAACGGCTGATTTCGCTCGTCGCGCTGCTCGCGGTCGGCTATCTGCCGCTGATGCTCGTCCCCGGTGTCGTCCCCATGGTGGGACTGGCCGTGGTGTCCGGGCTCTTCCTCGCGCCGTGCATCGCCTGCGCGTTCATCGTGGTCGACCGGCACGCCCCGCGCGGCACCGTGACCGAGGCGTTCTCCTGGCTGGTCACCGCGTTCGGAGTCGGCACCGCGCTCGGCACGGCCGTCGCCGGGCCCGCCGTCGAACTCGGCGGCAGCGCGGCGAGCTTCGCCGTCGCGGGCGGCGGCGGAGCGGCCGCCCTCCTGGTGCTGCTCACCACCCGACGGGTCCTCGCAGCTCCCGGGCGTACGGAAAGTGTCGCGGCAGTTGACCAAAATGATCCAACCCGTGCTGCCGAACCCGGTTTCAGCTGAGGGCATCGGGCGTAATGTTCAGTCATGGACCGCCGCATTTTCGGGCTGGAGAACGAGTACGGCGTCACGTGCACGTTCAGGGGACAGCGCCGACTGTCACCTGACGAAGTGGCGCGCTACCTCTTCCGCCGTGTTGTGTCATGGGGCCGCAGCAGCAATGTCTTCCTGCGGAACGGCGCCCGCCTCTACCTCGACGTGGGTTCGCATCCGGAATACGCAACTCCCGAATGCGACAACGTGACCGAGCTGGTCACCCACGACAAGGCCGGCGAGCGCATTCTCGAAGGCCTGCTCGTCGACGCCGAGCGCCGCCTGCACGAGGAGGGAATCGCGGGCGACGTCTATCTCTTCAAGAACAACACCGATTCCGCGGGAAACTCCTACGGGTGCCACGAGAACTATCTCGTGGCCCGGCACGGCGAGTTCTCCCGGCTGGCGGACATCCTCATCCCGTTCCTGGTCACCCGTCAGCTCCTGTGCGGGGCGGGCAAGGTCCTCCAGACCCCGCGCGGCGCGGTCTACTGCGTCAGCCAGCGCGCCGAGCACATCTGGGAGGGCGTCAGCTCCGCGACGACCCGCTCGCGCCCGATCATCAACACCAGGGACGAGCCGCACGCGGACGCCGAGCGCTACCGGCGCCTGCACGTGATCGTGGGCGACTCCAACATGTCCGAGACGACCATGCTGCTCAAGGTCGGCGCCACCGACCTGGTGCTCCGCATGATCGAGGCGGGCACGGTGATGCGCGACCTGACGCTGGAGAACCCGATCCGGGCGATCCGCGAGGTCTCGCACGACATCACCGGCCAGCGCAAGGTGCGCCTTGCCAGCGGCCGGGAGGCCTCGGCGCTGGAGGTGCAGCGGGAGTACTACGAGAAGGCCGTCGACTTCGTGGAGCGCCGGGGCATCCGCACCGGCACCGTCGACCAGGTCCTGGAACTGTGGGGCCGCACGCTCGACGCGATCGAGGCCGAGGACCTGGACCGGATCGGCACCGAGATCGACTGGGTCATGAAGTACCAGCTGATCGAGCGGTACCGGGCGAAGAACAACATGACCATGTCGCACCCCCGGGTCGCCCAGATAGACCTGGCGTACCACGACATCCACCGTCAGCGGGGGCTGTACTACCTGCTGGAGCGCAAGGGCCAGGCGGCCCGGATCTGCAACGACCTGAAGATCTTCGAGGGTAAGTCGGTGCCCCCGCAGACCACTCGGGCGCGGCTGCGCGGCGACTTCATCCGCCGGGCGCAGGAGCAGCGGCGGGACTTCACCGTCGACTGGGTGCACCTCAAGCTCAACGACCAGGCGCAGCGCACCGTGCTGTGCAAGGACCCTTTCCGTTCCGTCGACGACCGGGTGGAGAAACTGATCGCCGGTATGTGACCGGGAAGCGACCGGCAACGTGAACACGGGCCCCGTACGTTCCTCGTACGGGGCCCGGAGTACGCCTTAGAGTGGCGGGCAAACTACCGTGCCGTCTGAGATCTGAGGAACACGTGCGCCGACTTGCCGGCCTGCTCGCCGTCCCGCTGCTGCTGATTGCCACAGCCGCCTGCGGAAGCGACGACAAGGGCTCCGACTCCACCTCCGACTCCACCTCGATGAAGAACGGCCTGCCCGCCATCACCGCGGGCGCCAAGTTCGGGGAGAAGCCGACCCTTGCCAAGGGTGAGGGCACCCCGCCCAAGGCCCTCAAGGTGAACGTCCTCAGCGAGGGCAAGGGCGCGGCGCTCAAGAAGAACGACGCCGTCTCCGTGAACTACCTCGGCCAGGCCTGGGACTCGGACAAGCCGTTCGACAACAGCTTCGACCGCAAGGAGCCGTTCACGCTGACCCTCGGCGCCGGCCAGGTCATCAAGGGCTGGGACCAGGGCCTGGAGGGCCAGAAGGTCGGCAGCCGCGTCGAGCTGGGCATTCCGCCGGAGCTGGGTTACGGCGCGCAGGGCCAGGGCGACATCAAGCCCAACGCCACGCTGGTCTTCGTCGTGGACATCGTGAAGGCGACCACCATCCCGGCCTCCGCCAAGGGCAAGGAGGTCGCGCAGGAGGACAAGGACCTGCCGAAGGTGGGCACCAACACCGACGGCAAGGCGCCGACGCTGACCGTCCCCAAGACCGACGCGCCCAAGAAGCTGGTCTCCAACTACGTGCTGGAGGGTGACGGTGACGTGGTGAAGGACACGGACAGCGTGGTCCTGGCGTACGAGGGCGTCCTGTGGAAGGACAGCAAGAAGTTCGACAGCACCTACGACCAGGGCAAGACGCAGACCTTCGCGCTGCCGAACCTGACCCTCAAGGGCCTCAAGGCCGGTCTGATCGGCAAGAAGGTCGGCAGCCGCATCCTGGTGGTCGTTCCGCCGGACCAGGGTCTGGGCGACAAGGAGCAGTCGGGCATCCCGGCCAACTCGACCATGGTCTTCTCGATCGACATCCTGGCCAAGATGTGACGGTGAAGATGTAAGACTGTCCGGGTTGCCCTGCACGTATTCAAGAGGAGCAGTTCAGTGAGCATCGAGAAGCCCGAGATCGACTTCCCCGGTGGCGAGCCGCCGGCGGACCTTGAGATCAAGGAGATCTGGGAGGGCGACGGCGCCGTCCCCCACGGCGGCGACCTCTTGGAGGTCCCCTCCGTTGGCGTCGCCTTCTCCCCCAGCGAGGAGGTCTACACGTCCCGGAACCACGGCAAACCGATGGGGGTC
>NZ_JBVIHM010000021.1:0-59372 GCF_055570295.1 Streptomyces sp. NPDC031265 | reverse complement strand
CCCCACAGCGAAGCGCCTATAGGGGGTCTGGCGGAGAGGCCGGCCGGCCCCCCTCCCCCACCCCCCACCCCCCCCCCCCCCCCCCCCCCCCCCGCCCAACGCCCCCCCCCCCCCCCCCCCCCCCCCCCCCCCCAAGGCCGGCGACTTCGTGAAGGTCCACTACGTGGGCGTCGCCTTCTCCACCGGCGAGGAGTTCGACGCGTCCTGGAACCGCGGCAACCCGCTGGAGTTCAAGCTCGGTGCCGGTCAGGTCATCCAGGGCTGGGACAAGGGCATCCAGGGCATGAAGGTCGGCGGCCGCCGCCAGCTGGTCATCCCCGCGCACCTCGCCTACGGCGACCGTGGCGCCGGTGGCCAGATCGCGCCGGGTGAGACGCTTATCTTCGTCTGCGACCTGGTCGCTGTCTGATCACACCCGATCACACCGAGGGCCCGTGCCGCCTGGCACGGGCCCTCGGCTTTTGCCACGACACCCGGGGACGGTACGGTCAACGGTCGGGAGCAGCGGAGCCGCTCCCTCATGACGAGGAGAGGCGAAGGGCGTCGATGGCGATTGCCAAGGCCGAGCGGTTGATGAACCTGGCGCTGTGTCTGCTGGGCACGCGCCGTCCGCTCAGCAAGCGCGAGCTGCGCGGTTCCATCGAGGCCTATCTGGAGGCGGGGTCGGACGACGCCTTCAACCGGATGTTCGAGCGGGACAAGGACGATCTGCGCGAACTCGGCCTGGTCATCGAGACGGTGGAGAACCTCGACGGCGAGACGGGCTATCTGGCCCGCCGTGACTCCAACCGGCTGCCGCCGGTCCAGCTCGACGCCGAGGAGGCCGCCGCCCTGGGCCTGGCCGCCCGGGTCTGGCAGCAGGCCCGGCTCGCGGGCGCGGCCAGCGGCGCACTGCAGAAGCTGCGCGCCGCCGGAATGCCGGAAGCAGACAACCCGTACGAGCACAGCGCGATCGAGCCACGCATCCCGGTGCACGAGGCCGCTTTCGAGCCGTTGATGCTGGCGTGCCGCGACCGCCGCGCGGTCGTCTTCGAGTACCGCAAGGCCACCGCCGCCCGCCCCGGGACCCGCCATGTCGAGCCGTGGTCCCTGGAGTGCTGGCGCGGCCACTGGTACCTGGCGGGCTGGGACCGCGACCGGGGCGCCGAGCGGGTCTTCCGGCTCTCCCGGATCACCGGCAAGGTGCGCTCGCGGGCCGGCGCCTTCACCGCGCCGGTGCCCGACGTGGTCACCGTGCGCGAGACGGTGGAGAGCTGGGCGGGGGAGACCGCCACCCGCTCCGCGCGGATCAGGCTGCGCGCGGGCGCCGGGTATCCGCTGCGCTCGCGGGCCACCTCGACGCGGGAACTCGGCGGCGGGTGGGACGAGTTGGAGATTCCGTACGGGCATGGGCTCGACGCCTGGCTCGTGGAGTTCGGCCCCGATGTGGTCGTGCTGGAGCCCGCGGACCTGCGGGCCGACGTGGTGGACCGGCTGCGCGCCGTGGCCAAGGGCTGAGGGGACCGGACGACCATGGCTGCCAACGCCATCGACCAGACGCGGCGGATGCTCTCCCTCGTCACCTATCTGCGCGAGCGGCCCGGGGCGCACGTCGCCGACGTCGCCCGCGCCTTCGGGATCACCGAGGACGAGCTGATCTCGGACCTCGACGTGCTGCCCATGTGCGGGACCAGCTTCCGCGGCGGCGACCTCCTCGACATCGACACCGACGGCGACCGCATCTGGTGGCGCAATCCCGGCGCCCTGGGCGCCGAGGCGGCCGAGCCGCTGCGGATCGCCGCCGACGAGGCGACCGCACTCCTGGTCGCGGCCCGCGCGGTGGCGACGCTGCCGGGTCTGCGCGAGGGCGACCGCCAGGCGCTGCTGCGCGCCACCGCCAAGCTGGAGGCGGCGGCCGGGGAGGCGGCGGGCGCCAGCTCCCGGCTCTCGGTGACCTTCGAGTCGGAGGGCGGCGTCTTCGCGGACGTCGACCGGGCGATCTCGGAGCGGCGGCGGCTGTGGTTGCGTTACTACTCGCCCGCGCGCGACGAGCTCACCGAGCGCGAGGTCGACCCGATCCGGCTCTTCGCCGTCGGCCACACGTATATGGAGGCGTGGTGCCGCCTCTCGGAGGCGCGGCGCACCTTCCGTCTCGACCGGGTGGCCGAAATCCGACTGCTCGACGAGCCGGCCGCGCCGCCGGAGCTGGAGCTGCGGGACCTCTCGGAGGGTTTGGTGCAGCCCGCCGCCGAGGACCCGGAGGTGATCGTCGAGGTGGGTCCCGGCGGGCGCTGGGTCGCCGAGTACTACCCGCACGACAGCGCCGAGGAGCTGGCGGACGGCGGTCTGCGGATCACTCTGCGCACCCCCGAGCCTGCCTCGCTGCGGCGCCTCGCGCTGCGCCTGGGCCGCGACGGCCGGATCGTCGCCCCCGGTGAACTGGCCGAAAGCGCCCGCAGTGCGGCGCTGGCGGCACTGGAGGCGTACGAAGAGCAGAGCGCGCACGACGGACAGAGCTGAGGAGATATGCGCAATATGTCGGCGTTGCCCGGTATTTCCCGTCAGATGGCCGCGGTCCAGTCGGTGCTCTTCAAGGCCGCCTGCCCCGACTGCCGTGCCCGCTTCGAGCTCGCCGCGGGGGCGCTGCGCCTCGCCATCGGCGCCAGCCGCCGTACCACCTTCTACTCCTTCACCTGCCCCGAGTGCGGCTCCGCCGTGCGCAAGCCGGCCGGTGAGCGCATCGTCGAACTCCTCACCGGCGGAGGGGTCCGCACCCTCCGCCTCCACTCCAGCGTCTAGGGTCCGCTCATGTTCTGGCCGATGACCGCCATCGCCCTCGGGTTCCTCGGAATCTCCGTCCTCGGTGTCCTCGCGATCAAGGTGTTCGTCGAGGCGCAGCGGCTCGGCCGCCAAGTGGCCGACACCACACAGAAGATCAACAAGGCCGCCGAGGACCTGGAGCGAGCCGCAGTTGAACTCTCGGCCACCGGGGAGACCTTGCGCTGACCGTGCGCGGGTCGTGCGGACTCCTGTCTGTCCGTCCCTTTAGGTACGCTTCAGAGCGCGGACCACGGAGCGAGGCAGTGGGCCGTGTCACGGGAGTACGCACGGGGATTGCCCAGCGTTTACCCCTGCGCGTTACGATCGCTGCACGCATGCGATCGGACACCAGTCCGGTCGAACCCACGCAGCCCCACCCATGTCGCCTCGGTGAGAAGGTAAAAGCTTATGTTCGGAAGGCTCGGCGCCCCCGAGATCATTCTCATCCTCGTCGTCATCGTCCTGCTGTTCGGCGCGAAGAAGCTTCCGGACATGGCGCGCTCGCTCGGCAAGTCCGCGCGCATCCTCAAGAGCGAGGCGAAGGCGATGAAGTCCGAAGGCCAGCAGACCGCCCCCGCCGACCCGCCGCACCCGGGCGAGCAGCCGCCGGTGCAGCGCACCATCCAGTCGGCCCCCGGCGACGTCAGCAGCTCGCGTCCCGTCACCGAGCCGACCGACTCCACCCGCTGACACCTGGGCCGAAGCAGGCACTGATCACCAAGGTGCCCTGCCGCACGAGATGAGGACGTGGGTTGCTGAAGTCTGCCCGCAATCAGCAGAAGGACCCGGAGGGGCGGATGCCCCTCTCGGATCATCTCCGTGAGCTGCGCAACCGGCTCGCCAAGGCGGTCCTCGCGATCCTGGTCTGCGCCGTGGTGGCGGCGTTCTACTACAAGGACATCGTCGACCTGATCATCAAGCCGATCAAGGAGTCGGTCGGCTGCACGCAGGGCTTCGGCGAGCTGGCCAAGCAGGGTGACAAGGACCACTGCGGCAACGTCACGATGTCCGGCCTCATGTCGCCGTTCACCTTGATGATCAAGACGTCCCTGGTGGCGGGCGTCGTGGCGGCCAGCCCGGTCTGGCTCTACCAGCTCTGGGCGTTCGTCGCCCCGGGCCTGCACAAGAACGAGAAGAAGTACTCCCTGGGCTTCGTCGCGGCGGGCTTCCCGCTCTTCGTCGCCGGCGGCTGGTTCTCCTACCACGTGCTGCCCGCGGCGGCGAAGGTCCTCCTTGAGTTCACCCCCGACGGCGCGCTGAACCTGCTCCCGCTGAACGAGCTCATCGACCTCGTGCTGCGGATGATCATCGTCTTCGGCCTCTCGTTCGAGCTGCCGCTCTTCCTGGTCATGCTCAACTTCAGCGGAGTGATCACCGGCCGCCGGATGCTGGGCTGGTGGCGCGGCATGATCATGGGCGTCACGGTCTTCGCGGCCTTCGCGACGCCGACCGTCGACCCCGTCTCGATGCTCTCGCTGGCCACCCCGATCGTGCTGCTCTACTTCATCGCCGTCGGCGTCTCCATGCTCAACGACAAGCGCCGCCGCCAACGCGAGGAAGCCAAGCCCGCCGACGACGAGGCCTCCGACCTCGACCTCACTCCGGCGGACATCGGCGAGATCGAGCCGGTCACCACCCCGTCCCTGCCCGAGCAGGCCGACGGCGGCCGCTCCAGCAGCCGGGTCAACGGCTACGACGACATCACCTGATCCCACGCCGCGAAGCGGCCGGGGCGCGCACGGCGCGCACCCGGCCGCTTCCGCGTTCCCGGCCGCCCCGCACTCCGTCCCGGGCCCCGGTCCCGATAAAGATCGAGACCTCTGTCAGAGGCGGCGGGTAGGCTCGAAGACAAGATGACAGAGGACCTCTCACCAGCCGAAGCGTACGCAGCTGCCCGGCTCCGCGCCGCCGAGCAGGCCACCGCGCTCGCACCCTTCCGCGACCTGTACGACTTCGATCTGGACCCCTTCCAGATCGAGTCGTGCCAGGCACTCGAAGCCGGCAAGGGTGTGCTCGTGGCCGCCCCGACCGGCTCCGGCAAGACCATCGTCGGCGAGTTCGCCGTGCACCTGGCCCTCCAGCAGGGCCGCAAGTGCTTCTACACCACGCCGATCAAGGCGCTCTCCAACCAGAAGTACGCCGACCTGGCCAGACGCTACGGCGCGGACAAGGTCGGCCTGCTCACCGGCGACAACAGCGTCAACTCCGAGGCGCCGGTGGTCGTGATGACCACCGAGGTGCTCCGCAACATGCTCTACGCGGGCTCCCAGTCGCTGCTCGGCCTCGGCTACGTGGTCATGGACGAGGTGCACTACCTCTCCGACCGCTTCCGGGGCGCCGTCTGGGAAGAGGTGATCATCCACCTGCCCGAGTCGGTGACGCTGGTGTCGCTGTCGGCGACCGTCTCCAACGCGGAGGAGTTCGGCGACTGGCTGGACATCGTCCGCGGCGACACCGAAGTGATCGTCTCGGAGGACCGCCCGGTCCCGCTGTGGCAGCACGTGCTGGCCGGACGGCGGATGTACGACCTCTTCGAGGAGTCCACCGACCACGGCGGCCGCGGCGGCGCCCGCCGCGAGGTCAACCCGGACCTGCTGCGCATGGCCCGGATGGAGAACCAGAAGACGTACAACCCGCGCGACCGCAGGCGCGGCAAGATGGTCCGCGAGGCCGACCGAGAGCGCGAGCGCCGCCAGCGCTCCCGGATCTGGACGCCGGCTCGCCCCGAGGTCATCGAACGGCTCGACGCCGAGGGCCTGTTGCCCGCCATCACGTTCATCTTCAGCCGGGCCGGCTGCGAGGCCGCGGTCCAGCAGTGCATGTACGCGGGCCTGCGCCTCAACGACGAGGAGGCGCGCCACAAGGTGCGCGAGATCGTCGAGGAGCGCACCGCCTCCATCCCCGGCGAGGACCTGCACGTCCTGGGGTACTACGAGTGGCTGGAGGGCCTGGAGCGGGGCATCGCGGCCCACCACGCGGGCATGCTGCCGACCTTCAAGGAGGTCGTGGAGGAGCTGTTCGTGCGCGGCCTGGTGAAGGCGGTGTTCGCCACCGAGACGCTCGCCCTGGGCATCAACATGCCCGCCAGGACGGTGATCCTGGAGAAGCTGGTGAAGTGGAACGGCGAACAGCACGCCGACATCACCCCCGGTGAGTACACCCAGCTGACCGGCCGCGCCGGGCGCCGCGGGATCGACGTCGAGGGCCACGCCGTGGTGCTCTGGCAGCGCGGCATGGACCCGGGTGCGCTGGCGGGTCTCGCGGGCACGCGTACGTATCCGCTGCGCTCCAGCTTCCGGCCGTCGTACAACATGGCGGTCAACCTGGTCGAACAGTTCGGCCGGCACCGCTCGCGCGAGCTCCTGGAAACCTCCTTCGCCCAGTTCCAGGCGGACAAGTCCGTCGTCGGCATCTCCCGCCAGGTGCAGCGCAACGAGGAGGGCCTGGAGGGCTACCGCGAGGGCATGAGCTGCCACTTGGGGGACTTCGAGGAGTACGCGCGCCTGCGCCGCGACCTCAAGGACCGTGAGACGGAGCTCGCCAAGCAGGGCGCCAGCCAGCGGCGGGCCGCGGCGGCCGCGTCCCTGGAGAAGCTCAAGCCCGGCGACGTGATCCATGTGCCGACCGGGAAGTTCGCCGGGCTCGCGCTCGTGCTCGACCCGGGCATCCCGGCCGGGCGCTCCAACGGCCACCGCGGCTTCGAACAGCACGACGGGCCGCGCCCGCTGGTGCTGACCGCCGAGCGGCAGGTCAAGCGGCTCGCCGCGATCGACTTCCCGGTGCCGGTGGAGGCGATCGAGCGGATGAGGGTCCCCAAGTCCTTCAACGCGCGCTCGCCGCAGTCCCGTCGCGACCTCGCCTCCGCGCTGCGCACCAAGGCGGGCCACATCGTGCCCGACCGGCACCGCAGGGGCCGCGCCGAGGCCGCCGACGACCGCGAGATCGCACGGCTGCGCGCCGAGCTGCGCGCCCACCCGTGCCACGGCTGCGACGAGCGGGAGGACCACGCGCGCTGGGCCGAGCGGTACTACCGGCTCAAGCGGGACACCCAGCAGCTGGAGCACCGCATCGAGGGGCGGACCAATACGATCGCCCGCACCTTCGACCGGATCGTGGCGCTCCTGACCGAGCTGGACTATCTGCGCGACGACGAGGTCACCGAGCACGGCCGCCGCCTCGCCCGGCTCTACGGCGAGCTGGACCTGCTGGCCAGCGAATGCCTGCGCGCGGGCGTCTGGGAGGGCCTCAGTCCGGCCGAACTGGCCGCGTGCGTCTCGGCGTTGGTGTACGAGGCCCGTCAGGCCGACGACGCGGTGGCGCCCAAGCTGCCCTCGGGCGCGGCCAAGGCGGCGCTCGGCGAGATGGTCCGCATCTGGGGCCGGCTCGACGCGCTGGAGGAGGACCACAAGATCAACCAGGCGGAGGGCGTCGGCCAGCGCGAGCCCGACCTCGGCTTCGCCTGGGCGGCCTTCCAGTGGGCCTCGGGCCAGGGGCTGGACGAGGTGCTGCGCGAGGCGGAGATGCCCGCGGGCGACTTCGTCCGCTGGTGCAAGCAGGTCATCGACGTACTCGGCCAGATCGCGGCGGCGGCCCCCGGCTCCTCGGCCGGAAGCACGGTCGCCAAGAACGCCCGCAAGGCGGTGGACGCGGTGCTGAGGGGCGTGGTGGCGTACAGCTCGGTGGGCTGAGGCGTAGTCCCTCCGGGGGTGCGGGTTTCTTCTGCGGGCAGGTGGGGGCTGGTCGCTCCCCCCTGTTCTCGGCTTCGCTCGAACAGGGGCCCCCATCGCGGCGGAGCCGCACATGTCGCAGGCCCGCGCCCCTGGATGGGGTGGGGGCCCCGGAGAGGGCCCCCGGGCCTCACGCCGCCTCCTGCTCCCGTTCCACCTGCTCGTTCCATTCGCGCTTGACCGCGCGCCAGGCCTCGTCGCTCTGGCCGAGGCGCCAGTAGCCGGAGATGGAGAGGCGGTCGCGGGGGATCTCCCGGTCCAGGCGCAGATGGCGGCGGAGTTCCTTCACGAAGGCCGCCTCGCCGTGGACGAAGGCGTGCACGTCGCCCTCGGGGAAGGCCAGCTCCCGCACCGCCGCGACCAGCGCGTCGCCCACCGGGGCCTCGCCGCGGTGCAGCCAGGTCACCTCGACCCCGTCGGGAGCGGGGATCTTCTGCTCCTCCTCCGGGCCGGGGACCTCCACGAAGGCGTGGACCACCGCGCCCTCGGGCATCTGCTCCAGCGTGGCGGCGATCGCCGGGAGGGCGCTCTCGTCGCCGACCAGGAGGTGCCAGTCGGCGGCCGGGTCCGGCCCGTAGCCGCCGCCGGGGCCGGAGAGGTGGATGACGTCGCCGGCCTGGGCGCGGGCGGCCCACGGTCCGGCCAGGCCCTCGTCGCCATGGACCACGAAGTCGATGCTCAGCTCGTCCCGCTCGGCGTCCCACGTCCGGACCGTGTACGTCCGGTTGCTCGGCCACTGGTCGCGCGGGAACTCGGCGCGCACGCGCTCCAGATCGAACGGCTCGGGGTAGGTCACCCCGGGCGCCGGGAAGAGCAGCTTCACATAGTGGTCGGTGTACTCGCCGACGGCGAAGCCGCTCGCCGCCGCGCCCCCCAGGACCACCCGGACCATGTGCGGAGTGATCCACTCCGTGCGCACCACGTGCGTCTCATGAGCCCGTGACCCCTTGCGGGCCGGTCGTTCTGCCACAGCGTTGCTCCCCTGATGTGTGCCGGACTCGTCTGCCCGGCGCGCTGAACCGTCTGCTCTTCTTAGGTTTGCCTAAGTTAGCATCCCGGCCATCTGGGCTCACCCTTTTACCGGCCCCCCGAACCTCAGCGCCCCAGCGTCGTCAGCAGCCGGGTCAGCGAGCTTCCCAGCCCCCATCGCTGCGCCAGTTCGTCCACCGTCTCCGGGTGCAGCGCCTCGGCCGGGAGCGCCGGGTCGAACGCCGGCAGCGGCACGTCCAGCGCCACCCGGACCACCTTCGGGGCCACGTCCAGATACGCGGCGGCCTCGGCGATGCCCCGGCGCTTGGCGGGGGTGAGGCGGGAGGTGCGGTCCCCGGCCGCCGTGCGCACGCCCGCCAGATCGCCGTACTCCGTGATCAGCTGCGCGGCCGTCTTCTCGCCGATGCCCTTCACGCCCGGCAGGCCGTCGCTGGCGTCGCCGCGCAGGGCCGCGAAGTCCGCGTACTGATCGGCCCGTACTCCGTACTTCGTACGGATCAGGTCCTCGTCGACCGTGTCGCAGTCGCCCACGCCCTTGCGCGGGTACAGGACCCGCACCCCGCGCTCGTCGTCGACCAGCTGGAACAGGTCGCGATCGCCCGTGACGATGTCCACCGGGCCGGGGGCCGCCGAGGCCAGGGTGCCGATCACGTCGTCCGCCTCGTACCCCGCGACGCCGACCCGGGCGATGCCCAGCGCGTCCAGGACCGCCTCGATCACCGGGACCTGCGGGGCCAGCGTGTCCGGGACCTCCTCCTCGTCCGGGACGCCGTCGGCCGTCTCCGCCGCCACCCGGTGCGCCTTGTACGACGGGATCAGCTCCACGCGCCAGTGCGGGCGCCAGTCCGCGTCCATACAGGCGACCAGGTCGTCCGGATGGTGGTCCTGGACCAGGCGGGTGATGAAGTCGAGCAGGCCGCGCACGGCGTTGACCGGGGTGCCGTCCGGGGCCCGGACCGAGTCGGGGACCCCGAAATAGGCCCGGAAGTACAGGGAAGCGGTGTCGAGGAGCATCAGGCGTCGCGTCACACCCCGATGATGCCGTACGCCACTGACAGTCACCGTGCGCCGACAGTCACTACGCGCGGTAGTGAACTGGATCACGTTGGCGTTTGCCCCGGGTAAAGCCGGGCAGGCGCGGCGCCGGAGCGGACCCTCGTATCGGTCTCAACGACTACGGCACCGCATACACAGGGCGACGGACCGAATCCGCGCCGCTCCACGGCCCGCCCGCGGGGGATGCGGGCCGTTCTCAGTTCTACCCGTGAGGTTTATGTGTCCACGCTGCAAGCCGAGCAGCTCTACAAGGTGTTCGGCAGACGACCCGACGACGCGGTGCGCAAGCTCGAAGGCGGCGCCGACCGCGAGGAGCTGCGGGCCGACGGGACGACCGCGGCGGTGATCGACGCGTCGTTCACGGTCGAGCCCGGCGAGATCTTCGTCGTCATGGGTCTGTCCGGGTCCGGAAAGTCCACGCTGCTACGGATGCTCAACGGGCTCCTGGAGCCCACCTCCGGGCGGGTGCTCTACGACGGCCAGGACCTGACCGGCCTGAGCCCGCGCGAGCTGCGCGCCGTACGCTCCACCAAGATCAGCATGGTGTTCCAGCACTTCGCGCTCTTCCCGCACCGCAACGTCCTGGAGAACGCCGCGTACGGCCTGGAGGTCCAGGGCGTGCCGCGCGCCGAGCGCGAGAAGCGCGCCGCCGAGGCCCTGGAGCTCACCGGGCTCGCCGGCTGGGGCGACTCCTGGCCGGACGAGCTCTCCGGCGGTATGCAGCAGCGCGTGGGCCTGGCCCGCGCCCTCGCCACCGACGCCGACCTGCTCCTCATGGACGAGTCGTTCAGCGCGCTCGACCCGCTGATCCGGCGCGACATGCAGGACCAGCTCCTCGAACTCCAGAAACGCCTGAAGAAGACCATCGTGTTCATCACCCACGACCTCAACGAGGCCATGCGGCTCGGCGACTCCATCGCCGTGATGCGCGACGGGCGGATCGTGCAGCTCGGCAGCGCCGAGGACATCCTCCTGACGCCCGCCAACGACTACGTCGCCTCGTTCATCCAGGACGTCGACCGCTCCCGGGTGCTCAGCGCCGTGTCCGTGATGACCGCACCGCACCGCCCCGACGCCGGGGACTGCGCCTGCGAGAGCGTGACCGCGGACACCAGCGTCGCGGACCTCTGCGCCGTCGCCGCGCGCGTGCCGCACCCCGTGGCCGTCAAGGACACCGACGGGTCGCTGCTCGGCGTCGTACCGCAGGAGCGGCTGATCGCCTTCCTCGGGGACGACCAGCGCGGGCCGGTCGCCTGCTCGATGCAGGAGGTGGCCCGTGCCTAGGCTCCCTCTCGGCGAGTGGGTGGACAGCGCCGTCACCTTCCTCCAGAACCACCTCTCCTGGCTGTTCGACGCCATCACCAAGGTCGTCAACGGCATGTACGACGGCATCGACGCCGTCCTGTCCGCGCCGCACCCGCTGCTCTTCGCGGGCATCCTCGCCGTCGTCGCCTGGTGGCTGCGCGGTCTGGTCGCCGGTGTGCTCGCCTTCGGCGGGTTCGCGCTCATCGACTCGATCGAGCTGTGGGACGAGGCCATGTCGACGCTGTCGCTGGTCCTCGTGGCGACCGTCGTCACACTGCTCCTCGCGGTGCCGCTCGGCATCTGGTCGTCCCGGTCCAAGACCGTGAGCGCGATCAGCCGCCCGGTCCTGGACTTCATGCAGACCATGCCCGCCATGGTCTACCTGATCCCCGGCATCATCTTCTTCGGCGTCGGCGTGGTCCCCGGCATCATCGCCACCATCGTCTTCTCGCTGCCCCCGGGCGTGCGCATGACGGAGCTCGGCATCCGCCAGGTCGACCCCGAACTGGTCGAGGCGGCCGAGGCGTTCGGCACCACCCCGCGCAACACGCTGCTCAGGGTCCAGCTCCCGCTGGCGCTGCCCACGATCATGGCGGGCGTCAACCAGGTCATCATGCTGGGCCTGTCCATGGTCGTCATCGCGGGCATGGTCGGCGGCGGCGGGCTCGGCGGCGCGGTCTACCGGGCCATCGGCAACGTCGACATCGGCCTCGGCTTCGAGGCGGGCATCTCCATCGTCGTCCTCGCCATGTACCTCGACCGGATGACCGGTGCGCTCGGCCGTCAGGTCTCGCCGGTCGGCCGCCGGGCACTGGCCCGGGCCAGGACGTCCGGCGCCAAGATCTGGAACCACCGTCCGCAGCCCGCCGTCGCGGTCGTCGGCGTGGTCGTCCTCGCGCTCGTGGCCGGCGGCATGGGCATGTTCGGCTCCTCGTCGACGGCCACCGCCTCCGGCGCCGAGAACGTCGGCAAGGGCAAGAAGGTCTCCCTGGGCTACATCCCCTGGGACGAGGGCATCGCCTCCACCTTCCTCTGGAAGGAACTCCTTGAGCGCCGCGGCTACAAGGTGGACACCAAGCAGTACGAGGCGGGCGCGCTCTACACCGGCATGGCGGGCGGCCAGATCGACTTCGAGACGGACTCCTGGCTCCCGGTCACCCACGCCACGTACTGGCAGAAGTACCACGACAAGCTGGAGGACCTCGGCTCCTGGTACGGCCCGACCTCGCTGGAGCTCAGCGTGCCCTCGTACATGAAGGGCATCGACTCGCTCGACGACCTCAAGGGCAAGTCCGGCCAGTTCAAGGGCAGGATCATCGGCATCGAGCCGAGCGCCGGAATGATGGGCCTGCTCAAGGACAAGGTCCTCAAGGAGTACGGCCTGGACGGCGAGTACAAGGTCGTCGACGGTTCGACGCCGTCCATGCTCGCCGAGCTCAAGCGCGCGTACGCCAAGAAGGAGCCCGTCGTCGTCACGCTCTGGTCGCCGCACTGGGCGTACAGCACGTACGACCTGACGAAGCTCAAGGACCCCAAGGGCAGCTGGGGCAAGGGCGACGGGGTGCACACCCTGGCCCGCAAGGGCTTCTCGGACGACAACCCGAAGGCCGGCGCCTGGCTGAAGAACTTCAAGATGACCGAGCAGCAGCTCACCGGTCTCGAAGCGAAGATCCAGTCGACCGGCAAGGGCCAGGAGCAGCAGGCGGTCCGCGCCTGGCTCGACGCCAACCCGGGCCTCGCGGACAAGTGGACGCCCACCGCCGGGTAGCCGCGCGGGCACGGCGAACGGGCGAATGGTTCCAGCCGCCCGCACACGGATGGGGCCCCGCCGGACACCGGCGGGGCCCCATCCGTGCGGATAAGCCCAGCACGCCGTCCGGGCACTCTTCTTCCACGTGATGGTGCCCCCGGGCGCCGAAGCTGCGTAGGGTGCATGCAGTGCGGCGGCCGCAGTGGTCCAGGTGACGGGGAGGGAGCCGGAGAGATGGACGACAAGGAAACTCTTCGGGTGGGAGTGGCGGTGCGGCGGCTACGCCGCGAGCTGGGGCTGACGCTCGCCGCGGTCGCGCAGCGCAGCGGCCTCTCGGTGCCCTTCCTGAGCCAGATCGAGAACGAACGGGCCCGCCCCAGCGCCCGCTCCCTCGCGCGCGTGGCCGACGCCCTGGGCACCACCGTCCCCGAGCTGTACGACGCCGCCGACACCGCGCGTACGGTCGAGGTCGCCCGCGCCGACGACAGCGACGGCGGCGGGGTGCGCCAGCTGCTGCGCGGCCACCACCAGCTGCACGCCATGGAGTTCACCGGCGAGCACGACACCGCGCGCGAGTTCCAGCACCGCAACGACGAGTTGATGTACGTGGCCGACGGCGCCGCCGAGGTCGAGGCGGAGGGCCGGGCCTACCGGCTGGAGCGCGGCGACACGCTGTGCCTCTCCGGCGGGGTGCGCCACCGCTGGCGCGCGGCCGTGCCCGGCACCCGGATCCTGCTCGTCGCGGTCGCCGACCACATCGAGGCGATCGAGGAGACCCGCCACTGATGGCGTCCCCGGCGGCCGGTCCCCGGGTCGTCTCGCTGGTGCCCTCGCTGACCGAGGCGGTCGCGGCCACGGCCCCCGGGCTCGTCGTCGGCGCCACCGACTGGTGCACGCACCCGCCGGACCTCGCGGCGGCGCGGATCGGCGGCACCAAGAACCCCGACACGGAGGCGATCGCGGCGCTGCGCCCTGATCTGGTGATCGCCAACGAGGAGGAGAACCGGGAGCCCGACCTCGATGCCCTGCGCGCGGCGGGGCTGGAGGTCCTGGTCACCGAGGTCCGCGTCCTGGACCAGGCGTTCGCGGAGCTGGAGCGGGTCCTGGTGGACGCCTGCGGGCTGCCCCTGCCCCGCTGGCTCGACGAGGCGCGCGAGGCCTGGGAGCACCTGGTGCCTCCGGCCGAGCCGGTCGCCGCCGTGGTGCCGGTGTGGCGCCGTCCCTGGATGGTGCTCGGCCGCGACACGTTCGCGGGGGACCTGCTGCACCGGCTCGGCGTCCGCAATGTGTACGCGGAGCACGCCGAGCGCTATCCGCGCGTCCCCCTGGACGAGTTGAGGGCCGCCGGGGCGGACCTGGTGGTCCTCCCCGACGAGCCCTACCGCTTCACCGCCGACGACGGCCCGGAGGCGTTCCCGCAGCTCCCGGCCGCGCTGGTCGACGGCCGTCTGCTCACCTGGTACGGGCCGTCGCTCGCGGCGGCGCCGGGCGCGCTCAGCGGGGCGCTGCGAGCAGCCTGCCGGTGACCAGGCCGCGTACGGTGTGGGCGCCCGCCACCAGCCAGGCCGCGGCGAGCAGCGCGTACAGGCCGTAGGCGAGCCAGGTGAAGGCGTCCAGTCCGGTGTGGTGGGCCAGGCCCTCGGCGCCGGTGACACAGGTCCCGACGGGGAAGGTGAACGCCCACCAGGTCATCGCGAAGGGCATCCCGGAGCGGGCGGCGCGGACCACCATGGCGGTGGCCAGGGCGAGCCACATCAGGACGAAGCCCATCACGGGGACGCCGTAGATGACGGCGAAGGCGCTCAGGCCGCCCGCGTTGGTGGCGTCGATCGCGCCGGGGGCCACGTCGGCGAGCTTGTTGACGGCGGTGGTGGACTGGCCGAGGGGGCCGAGCACCAGGAACAGGGCCGGGGTCAGGGCGAGGGGCAGCGGGCCCTGGTGGACCAGGCGCGCGAAGACCAGGGGCAGCAGCACCAGCACGGCGAGCAGGCTCATGCCGAACATCGCGTACGAGGCGAGCAGCATCGCCTCACGGGGCTGGCCGGCCGGGAGGTGGGAGACCAGGAGCGCGCCGAGGGTCGCGGAGACCATGGGGGCCACCACGGGCAGCAGCCAGACCGGGGAGGCGGTGCCGGGGGCGACCTGGTGGCGGACCACCATCAGGTACGGGATGCCCACGGCGACGGCGAGGCCGGTCGCGGTGCCGATCGCGTACAGCGCCCAGGCCAGCGGGACCGCCGCGCCCTCGCCGATCACGTCCTTGCCGACGGTGAGGGTGCCGATGCCGACGGCCAGGAACGCCATCGACATACAGCCGTAGAAGGGAGCCACGCCCGGGTCCATGAGGTGGGCGCGGGCCCGGTCGCGGTGGTGGCGCCAGTGTGCGGCGCGGGCGGCGACGAGGACGGTGAGCATGGCCAGCGACAGGGCCCACACCACCGGCAGTCCCGGCACACGGAACGGCAGCCCGGCGCCCGCGTTGGCGATGATCGCGGTGCCCATGACCGTGGCGTACCAGTTGGGACCGAGGTGCCGCAGGGGTGCGAAGCGCGCGGTGACCGTGTCGGCGCGGGGGTGGGTGAGGGTGACCATGTATCCACCTTCGCGCCGGTCCGAGGGGGGTCACCAGACCGGATCTCCCTATGGGGACATAAGCTGGGCTTATGAGTATGAGCAGTGCGGAGGACGCCGGTCCGCTGTCGAAGCGGGTGCCCGACCTGAGCGCGATGGAGCTGCTGATCGCGGTCGCCCGGCACGGCAGCCTCGGGCGCGCCGCGCGCGATCTGGGGATCACCCAGCCCGCCGCGAGCAGCCGCATCCGCTCGATGGAGCGGCACCTCGGCGTCGCCCTCGTCGACCGCTCGCCGCGCGGGTCCAAGCTGACCGCCGAGGGCGCGCTGGTGACGGACTGGGCGCGCCGGGTGGTGGAGGCGGCCGAGGCGTTCGACGTGGGCGCGCAGGCGCTGCGCGGGCGGCGCGACTCGCGGCTCCGGGTCGCCGCGAGCATGACCATCGCCGAATATCTGCTGCCGGGCTGGCTGATCGCGCTGCGCGCCGAACGACCGGGCACCGCCGTCTCGCTGCTCGCCGGGAACTCGGTGTTCGTGGCCGAGCGGCTGCTCTCCGACGAGGCGGACCTCGGGTTCGTGGAGGGCCTGACCGTACCGGCCGGGCTCGACGGGGCCGTGATCGGCCACGACCGCCTGGTGGTGGTCACCGCGCCCTCCCACCCGTGGGCCCGGCGCCGCACCCCGCTCGGCGCGGCCGAACTGGCCGCGACCCCGCTGATCCTCCGCGAGGAGGGCTCGGGCACCCGGCAGGTCCTGGATGCGGCGCTCGCGGATCACGGCGGGGTGGCCCGGCCGCTCCTGGAGCTCGCCTCCACCACGGCCGTCAAGGCGGCGGTGGTGAGCGGCGCGGGTCCCTCGGTCCTGAGCGAACTCGCTCTGGGGGAGGAGCTGGCGGGCCGCCGCCTGGTCCGCATCCCCCTGGACGGGCTGCGGCTGCGCCGGGATCTGCGCGCGGTCTGGCGCACCGGCCACCGCCCCACGGGCCCGGCCCGCGACCTGCTGTCGCTGACGCGGTCTGGGCCGGGGAAGGGGACGGGGAAGGGGACGGGGACGGGCTGAGGGCCCTCAGGGCCCCCAGGGCACCGGCACCGCCGTCCGGGCCCCCGCTGCCGCCACCAGCGCCCGCATCACCTCGGTGTCCTCGCCCATCTCCGGGTGCCACTGGACGCCGAGCACCCAGGCCTCGCCCGGCAGTTCGACCGCCTCGACGGTGCCGTCCTCGGCGCGGGCCGACACCACCAGGCAGTCCGCGAGGCGGTCCACGGCCTGGTGGTGGTAGGTCGGCACGGACGCCTCGTACGGCTCGATCCCCGCGTAGCGCGTGCCGGGCACGGGGCGCACGGTGTGGCGGCCGACGACGCCGTGGCCGCCGGTGTGCCCGTCCAGGTGCTGGACGAGCGTGCCGCCGAGCGCCACGTTCAGGAGCTGCATCCCCCGGCAGATGCCGAGCAGTGGCGTCCCGGACGCCAACGCGGCCTCGATCAGGGCGGTTTCCCAGGCGTCCCGCTCCGGCGCGGGCGGCCCGGTGCGGGCGTCGAGAGTGGCCCCGTACCGTACCGGCTCCACATCCGGGCCGCCCGCGATGACCACGCCGTCGAGCCGGGCCACCACCTCCGCGGCCGTCTCCGGGTCGTCCGGCGGGAGCATCGCCGTGAGGCCGCCCGCGGCCCTGACGAGGCGCGGGTAGTGGGCGGGCAGCAGGGCGGCGGGCCAGTCCCACACCCCCCAGCGCACCGAACCCTCCAGATATGTGCTGACACCGATCAGTGGCCGTCCCACCGCGTTCTCCCTCTCGTGCTGCCGATCCCGAACTGCCTGGACACTCACTCGCGCTCCAGCTCGGCCTCCGCCGCCGCGAGCGCGGCGAACTCCTCCTCGGGTGCCCGCGCGACCAGGTGCTTGCGGCTGTAGAGGCCGAAGTACGCGACGGCGACCGCGTACACCCCCAGCGCGATCAGCGCCGCCACCACGTCCACCAGGAACGTGGCCACCAGCGCCGCGCACGCGAGGACCAGCGCGACCGAGGAGGTCAGCGCTCCTCCCGGCGTACGGTAGGGCCGCTCCAGGTCCGGCTCACGGCGGCGCAGCACGATGTGGGAAAGCGACATCAGTGCGTACGAGACGGTGGCGCCGAAGACCGCGGCGTTCAGCATCCGCGCTCCGTCGCCGGTCGCGGCCGCCAGCGAGAAGGCGATCGCGCCGGGGACGAGCAGGCCCAGGTAGGGCGCCTTGCGGCGGCTGGTCAGGGACAGGAAGCGCGGCAGATAGCCCGCCCGGGACAGGGCGAAGAGCTGGCGCGAGCCCGCGTAGATCAGCGAGAAGAACGACGCCACCAGCCCTGCCAGGCCCGCGTAGTTGACGATCCGGCTCAGCGCCGTGGCCTTGCCGTCCGGCTGGAGCGCCTCCACCAGCGGATTGCCCGCGTCCTGGATCGCGGCCGAGCCGCGGGCGCCCGCCGAGGCGAAGAAGGTGAGCAGGGCCAGGACCACCAGGATGCCCATGGACCAGCGGATCGCCTTGGGGAGCGTACGGGCGGGGTCGCGGGTCTCCTCGGCGGCCAGCGGCACGCCCTCCACGCCGAGGAAGAACCACATACCGAACGGGAACGCCGCCCAGATGCCCATCAAGCCCATCGGCAGCCAGGAGCTCGCGCCGACCGCGTCCCTGTGGACGGCGATGTCGTCGAGCTTGGAGGCGTCGAAGTCGAGGAACGCGCCGACCGCGAAGACCAGCAGGGCCACCACCGCCACGCCCGTCACGATGAAGCTGAACCGCAGCGCCTCGCCGACGCCCCACAGATGGATGCCGATGAAGACGACGAAGCAGGCGAGGTAGACCGGCCAGCCGGAGGTGAGGCCGAACAGGCCCAGGGACTCCACGTAGTCACCGATGAAGATGGAGATCGCGGCGGGGGCCAGGACGTACTCGATGAGGATGGCTGTGCCGGTCAGGAAGCCGCCCCAGGGGCCGAGCGCGCGCCGGGCGAAGCCGTACCCGCCGCCCGCCGTGGGCAGGACGGAGGAGAGCTCGGCGAGCGAGAAGACCATACAGACGTACATCAGGCCCATCAGGGCCATGGCGATGGCGAGGCCGCCGAAGCCGCCCTCGGCGAGGCCGAAGTTCCAGCCGGAGTAGTCGCCGGAGACGACGTACGCCACGCCGAGGCCGGTCAGCAGCAGCCAGCCTGCGCTGCCGCGGCGGAGCGTACGGCGCTCCAGGTAGTCGTCCGCCGGTTCGGCGGTGGCGGCGGGCTTGGCGGATTCCGTGGACTCCATGGTCATGACGCGGCTCCCGAACTGGACGGTGGCACGCAGGGCACGGCGATGCGGCGCCGGGCAGAGCGGCGGGCTCAAAGGACTGGGGCCATACCTTTGCGGTGTTGACGGCCGGAAATCAAGCCCCCTGCGTTACGTCGCGGTAAACGGCCGGTCGGCGCGGCCACGGCCGGGGTGCCGCGAGCCGCGTCCCGGCCCCGGGGTCCGCCCCCGTCACGTCAGGAAGCCCCGCAGCAGCGCCGCCGTCCCCGCGCAGTGCTCGCGCATCATCTCCCGTGCCCCGTCCGCGTCCCCGTCGAGCACCGCCTCGACCAGCGCGGTGTGCTGGCGCTGGGAGTGCTCCAGGTTCCGTACCAGCAGCGGGATGCAGTCCAGCAGGTCGTTCACGGTCGCGCGGACGGCGGCGTACTGCGCGGTCAGCGTCGCCGAGCCGGAGAGCTCGGCGAGGGTGAGGTGCAGCAGGGTGTCGAGCCTGCGGTAGTCGCCGAGCGGCGCGTCATGGGTGCGGGCCAGGGCGTCCCGCAGCCGGTCGGCCTGCTCGTCGGTGAGCCCGTGCGCCGCGCAAAGGCCGGCCGCGCCCACCTCCAGGACCTCGCGGAAGCGCAGCGCGTCCTCCACGTCGACCCCGGCCACCCGGCGCCGCAGCTCGTCCTCGCCGGGCGACTCGGTCCTGGGCAGCACGAACGTTCCGCCGTACCGGCCGCGCCGCGCCTCCACCAGGCCCTGGTCGGTCAGCACCTTCAGGACCTCGCGCAGCGTCACCCGGCTGATGCCGAGGCGCTCGGCCAACTCCCGCTCCGACGGCAGCCGTTCGCCACCGGGCACCAGCCCCAGGCGTACGACCTGGAGGATCTGCTCCAGTGCCTCCTCGAAGCCGTTGCCGGCCCGTACGGTCCGCAGTACCGGCGCGAGCCGGTCCGAGGAATCCGGTTGCGACATCTGGCCGCACCCCCTTCCCAAGCAATGGTTCTCGGCAATACCTTATGGGTTCTCGGCTGACCGAAGGAGGCTTTTCCCGTGGCAGACCGCACACCCCCGCTCGACATCGAGGCGCTGCGCGCCCTCGTAGAGAGCGACGAGATCGACACTGTGGTCCTGGCGTTCCCCGATATGCAAGGGCGGCTCCAGGGCAAGCGGTTCGCCGCACGATTCTTCCTCGACGAGGTCGTGGCACACGGCACCGAGGGCTGCAACTACCTCCTCGCCGTCGACCCCGAGATGAACACCGTCGACGGCTACGCCATGTCGTCCTGGGAGCGGGGGTACGGCGACTTCGCCATGCACTCCGACCTCGCGACCCTGCGCCGCGTCCCCTGGAACGAGGGCACCGCGCTGCTCATCGCGGACCTCGCCTGGAACGACGGCTCGCCCGTCGTCGCCGCTCCGCGCCAGATCCTGCGCCGCCAGCTCGACCGGCTCGCCGAGCTCGGCCTGACCGCCCAGGTAGGCACCGAGCTGGAGTTCATCGTCTTCCGGGACAGCTACGAGCAGGCCTGGGACGCCGACTACCGGGGCCTGACCCCGGCCAACCAGTACAACATCGACTACTCGGTGCTCGGCACCGGCCGGATCGAGCCGCTGCTGCGCCGCATCCGCAACGAGATGGCGGCCGCGGGCCTGACCGTCGAGTCCGCCAAGGGCGAGTGCAACCCGGGCCAGCACGAGATCGTCTTCCGCTACGACGAGGCCCTGGTCACCTGCGACCAGCACGCCGTCTACAAGACCGGCGCCAAGGAGATCGCCTCCCAGGAGGGCGTCTCGCTCACCTTCATGGCGAAGTACAACGAGCGCGAGGGCAACTCCTGCCACATCCACCTCTCGCTCACCGACGAGGAGGGCCGCAACGTCATGCAGGGCGACGGGCCCGAGGGCATGTCGCCGCTGATGCGCCACTTCCTCGCGGGCCAGCTGGCCGCACTGCGGGACTTCTCGCTGCTGTACGCGCCGAACATCAACTCCTACAAGCGCTTCCAGCCCGGCTCCTTCGCGCCCACCGCCGCCGCCTGGGGCCACGACAACCGCACCTGCGCACTGCGGGTCGTCGGCCACGGCCGCTCGATGCGGTTCGAGAACCGGCTGCCCGGCGGCGACGTCAACCCCTACCTCGCGGTCGCCGGACTCGTCGCCGCGGGCCTGTACGGCGTCGAGCGGCAGCTGGAACTGCCGGACGCCTGTACCGGCAACGCCTACACCGGCGACTACGAGCACGTCCCGACCAGCCTGCGCGAGGCCGCCGAGCTGTGGGAGAACAGCCCCATCGCCAAGGCCGCCTTCGGGGACGAGGTGGTCGCGCACTACCGCAACATGGCGCGCGTCGAGCTGGACGCCTTCGACGCCGCGGTGACCGACTGGGAGCTCCGCCGCTCCTTCGAACGCCTGTGAGGCTCCCGTTGTCCGACACGTACGACCCGCACGAGCACCAGGTGCTCAACCCGGCGACGGAGGAGGTCATCGCGACCGTCCCCGCCGCCACCGCCGCAGACGTGGACGCGGCGGTCGCGCGGGCCTCGCGGGCGCAGACCAAGTGGGCCGCGCTCGCCCCCGCCGACCGCGCCCGGCTGCTGCGCCGCTTCGCCGCCGCCGTCGACGAACACCTCGAAGAGCTCGCCCAGTTGGAGGTGCGCGAGGCCGGGCACACCATCGGCAACGCCCGCTGGGAGGCGGGCAACGTCCGCGATCTGCTCGACTACGCGGCCGGGGGAGTCGAGCGTCTGACCGGGCGCCAGATCCCGGTCGCGGGCGGCCTGGACATCACGATCCTGGAACCGCTCGGTGTCGTCGGCGTCATCGCGCCCTGGAACTTCCCGATGCCGATCGCCGCCTGGGGCACCGCCCCCGCGCTGGCGGCCGGCAACGCGGTGATCCTCAAGCCCGCCGAGACCACCCCGCTCACTGCCCTGCGGCTCGCCGAACTCGCCCTGGCGGCGGGCCTGCCCGAGCACCTCTTCCAGGTGCTGCCGGGCGCGGGCGCCGTCGCGGGCGACGCGCTGGTCGAGCACCCCGGCGTCGCCAAGATCGTGTTCACCGGCTCCACCCGCGTCGGCAAGCAGATCATGGCCAAGTGCGCCCAGCGGGTGAAGCGGGTGACCCTCGAACTCGGCGGCAAGAGCGCGAACATCGTCTTCGCGGACGCCGACGTCGAGGCCGCTGCGGCCGCCGCCCCCATGTCCTTCCTCGACAACAGCGGCCAGGACTGCTGCGCCCGCACCCGCATCCTCGTCCAGCGCCCGGTCTACGACCGCTTCCTGGAGCTCGTCGCCCCCGGCATCGAGTCCGTCGTGGTCGGCGACCCGGCCGACGAGAAGACCCAGATGGGCCCGCTGATCTCGCGGACCCAGCTGGAGCGGGTGCGCGCGTACGTCCCCGGCGACCTGCCGGGCATCCGGGGCACCGCCCCCGAGGGCCCCGGCTTCTGGTTCGCACCGACGCTCGTCACCGGCGCGGCGCCGGACGCCCCCGTGGCGGTCGAGGAGGTCTTCGGGCCGGTCGCCGTCGTCCTGCCCTTCGACGACGAGGCCGACGCCGTACGGCTGGCCAACGCGACGGAGTACGGCCTGTCCGGCTCGATCTGGACCCGTGACGTGGGGCGCGCACTGCGCGTGTCCGGCGCCGTCGCCGCCGGCAACCTCTCCGTCAACTCGCACTCCAGCGTGCGCTACTGGACCCCCTTCGGCGGCTACAAGCAGTCCGGCCTCGGCCGTGAACTCGGCCCGGACGCACTCGCCGCCTTCACCGAAACCAAGAACGTCTTCATCAGCACGGAGGCCTGAGCACATGACCGAAGCGAACAACGTCTGCCGCCGCCTGGTCGGCCGTACCGCCGTCATCACCGGAGCCGGCAGCGGCATCGGTCTGGCGACCGCGCGCCGGCTCGCCTCCGAGGGCGCCCACGTCGTCTGCGGCGACATCGACGAGGCGGCCGCCAAGAAGGCCGCGGACGAGGTCGGCGGACTCGCCGTACGCGTCGACGTCACCGACGCCGAGCAGGTCGACGCGCTCTTCAAGGCCGCGTACGACACCTACGGCAGCGTCGACATCGCCTTCAACAACGCCGGTATCTCGCCCCCCGACGACGACTCCATCCTGGAGACCGGTCTGGAGGCCTGGAAGCGGGTCCAGGAGGTCAATCTGACCTCCGTGTACCTGTGCTGCAAGGCGGCCATCCCGTACATGCGCGAGCAGCGCCGGGGGTCGATCATCAATACCGCGTCCTTCGTGGCCCGGATGGGCGCGGCGACCTCGCAGATCTCCTACACCGCGTCCAAGGGCGGCGTCCTCGCCATGTCCCGCGAGCTGGGCGTGCAGTTCGCCCGCGAGGGCATCCGTGTCAACGCGCTCTGCCCGGGGCCGGTCAACACCCCGCTGCTGCAGGAGCTGTTCGCCAAGGACCCGGAGCGGGCCGCGCGGCGCCTGGTGCACATCCCGCTCGGCCGGTTCGCCGAGGCCGACGAGATCGCCGCCGCCGTGGCGTTCCTGGCCAGCGACGACTCCTCGTTCGTCAACGCGACCGACTTCCTGGTGGACGGCGGAATCTCCGGCGCGTACGTGACGCCGCTCTAGGCGTTCACCCGTACCCCATCCTCCCGACAGCCGGGCGTCGCACGACGCCCGGCTGTTCTGTCCACCGTCCCCGGTGATCTTCCGTTTGTGACAGGAGTGTTCATGCGCAGTGCACGTCGTTGGCAGGCCGCGGCCGCCGCCCTGGCGATCGCGGGCAGCGCCTTCGCCGCCGCCCCCGCCGCCCAGGCGCGGACCGGCGCGTGCCCCGAACTCACCGTGACACAGGGCTGGTACGGGCAGAACAAGGCCCGCCTCCAGGAGCTCGTCGACACCTACGGCAAGTGCGACGGCGCGGCCCGGGCCAAGGGCCACAAGCCCGTCGCGGTCTTCGACTGGGACAACACCGTCGTCAAGAACGACGTCGGCGACGCCACGATGTACTGGATGCTGCGCCACTCCAGGATCCGCCGCCCGCAGCACGGCGACTGGCACACCACCAGCCGCTACCTCACCGGCCAGGCGGCCACCGCACTCGCCACCGCCTGCCCGGCCGCCCGCGGCACCACCCTGCCCACCGCCACCGACACCCGCTGCGCCGACGAGATACGCACGGTCTACGGGGACGGGAAGACCACGGGCGGGGCCACCGCCTTCGCGGGCTGGGACCGGCGCACCGTCGAGCCGCAGTACGCCTGGCTCGCCCAGCTGATGAGCGGCTGGCGCACCGCCGACGTCCGCTCCTTCGCCCGGGCCGCCCGCGCCGAGAACCTGGCCGCGCCGACCGGCACCGAGCAGCGGGTCGGCACGGCCCATGTGACGGGCTGGGTGCGCTACTACGACCAGCAGCGCGATCTGATCCGTACGCTCCAGAAGGCCGGGTTCGACGTCTGGATCACCTCGGCGTCCCCCGAGCCGGTCGTCGATGAGTGGGCGGGCGGCGCCGGCGTCGCGCCGGACCACACCATCGGCATCCGGCCGGTCACCGCGCACGGGCGGCTCACCCCGCACCTCAAGGGCTGCGGCACGGTCGCCGACGGCGAGGACGCCATGATCACGTACATCGACGGCAAGCGGTGCTGGATCAACCAGGAGGTCTTCGGGGTGCGCGGGGCGGCCGCCGAGCGGGTGCAGCCCGCCGCGCGGCGCCAGGTGTTCGCGGCCGGCGACTCCGACACGGACGTCTCCTTCCTGCGCGACGCGACCGGGCTGCGGCTCGTCCTGAACCGCAACAAGAACGAGCTGATGTGCCGTGCGTACGACAACGGCGACGGGCGCTGGATCGTCAACCCCATGTTCATCCAGCCCAAGGGCCCAAAGAGCGGCGCCTACCCGTGCGCCAGCACCGCGTACACCGACCGTGACGGCACCGCCGCGCCGGTCCGCCGGGCCGACGGCTCGGTCGTGCCCGACCAGAAGGACACGGTGTACGGCGGCTGAACCGCCGCTTTAGGGTGGCCCGATGAGCATGACGACACCGCCCGGCTGGTACCCGGATCCGGGCACCCCCGTGCTGGAGCGCTGGTGGGACGGCACCGCCTGGACCGGGCACACCAGGGCCGCCGGTCAGCCGGCGGTGCCGCCCGCGCCGCCGACCGTTCCCCTGGGCCTGGGGCCCGTCGCCCCGCAGCCCCGGCCGCGCGGCCGGGGCCCGGTGGTCGCCGTGGCCGTGGCCGCCGCGGTGCTCGTCACGGCGCTGGTGGCCGGGGTGATCGTCCTGAACGAGGACGACGGGGGACCGGCGGCCGACGCGGCGCCGGGCGGCGGCGCGACCCGGACGACCGCCTCGCCGACGCAGAGCACGGCCCCCTCGACCGCGGCCCCGTCGCCTGCGGCTTCCGCGAGCGACGACCCGAACCTCCTGGTCGACCAGCTCAACGGCATCACCCTGCCGGTCCTGCCGGGCTGGGAGAAGGCCGAATCCAGGATCGACGGCCTGCCCACCATGCAGACCAAGGACACCTTCGACTGCCCGGGCGACTCGGGCGCGTTCTGCCACCACGCGACGGTCAACACCCGTACGCCGACCGGCACCGACCTCAAGACCGCCGAGGCCCTCGCCAAGCACGACATCGCGGACGCGGCCGACGCCGCGTTCGAGAAGGACGCCCTCGGCCGTCAGCGCTACGGCGGGATCGTCTCGCACCGCGAGGTGAGGTCCGCGTCCGTGGTGGTCGCCGGGCGCACCGGGTACGTGGTGCGCTGGAGCGTCAAGACGGGGGCGGGGCCCGGCGGTTACGTACAGTCGCTGGCCTTCCCGTCGAGCGTCGGCAGCGAGTCGATGATCATCGTCCGCTTCGCCTTCGACGCGGTGAAGGGCGCCCCGCCGCTCGCCGTGCTGGACCGGATCACGGCGGGGATCCGGGTCCTCGGCGGCCAGGGGAGCGGCGGGGTGGGCAGCAGCGTGGCGCCCCCGGCGCCGGCGCTGTGAACAACCGCGAGGCCTGTTCAAGGGGCCGCGTCGTCCTCAGAGGAAGGTGCGCCCCTCGCCCCGGTACGTGGGGACGGTCGCGGTGACGCGGTCGCCCTCCACCAGCTGCAACTCGTCGAACCGCTCGCACAGTTCACCGGCCTTGGCGTGCCGGAACCACACCTTGTCCCCGATCAGCAGATCGTCGGCGGCCGTGCCGAGCAGCGGCGTCTGCACCTCCCCGGGGCCTTCCTGCGGGTCGTAGCGCAGCCCCTCCGGGAGGTACGGAACGGGCAGCCGGTCGACGCCCGCCGCCCCGGAGGCGGGGTAGCCGCCGCCGAGCACGGTGACGACGCCCACGCCCGGGCGGCGCACCACGGGCTGGGCGAAGAGCGCGGCGGGACGCCCGGTGAACGACGTGTAGTTGTCGAAGAGCCGTGGCACATAGAGCCCCGACCCGGCGGCGATCTCCGTGACGGCGTCCTCGGCCGCGGTGTGCTGCACGCTCCCCGTCCCGCCGCCGTTGACGAACTCCAGGTCGGGCGCGACGGCCCGGACCGCCCGCACCACCTCGGCCCGGCGGGCCGCGAGCTCCTTGCGCGCGGCGGCCTGCATCAGCCGGATCGCCCGCGACCGCACCGGCCGCCCCGCGATGTCGTCCCCGACCCCGGCGACATGCCCCTCGTACGCCATCAGCCCGACCAGACGGAAGCCCGGGCGGCGGGCGACGGCACGGGCGAGCTCGGCGAGTTGCGCGGGCTCGCGCAGCGGGGAGCGGCGGGCCCCGACGCGCACGCGCCCGCCGAACAGCTGGAGCGAGGTGTCCAGTTCCAGACAGATCCGTACGGGCAGGTCGTCGCGGTCCCGGGCCCGGTCGATGAGGTCGAGCTGGACCGGGTCGTCGACCATGACGGTGACGGCGGCCGCGAGCTTGGGGTCGGCGGCGAGCTCCGCGAAGCGGCCCCGGTCGGCGGACGGATACGCCAGGAGGACGTCCTCGAACCCGGCCCTGGCCAGCCAGATCGACTCCGCCAGCGTGAACGACATGATCCCGGCGAATCCGTCCCGGGCCAGCACCCGTTCGAGCAGCGCCCGGCAGCGCACGGACTTGCTGGCGACCCGGATCGGTTTGCCCTGGGCGCGCCGGACCAGGTCGTCGGCGTTGGCGTCGAACGCCTCCAGGTCCACGAGCGCGAGCGGGGCGTCGAGATGGGCGGTGGCCCGGTCGTACCGGGCCCGGTCTGCGGCGCGGGGAGTCATGCGCAGAGCCTGCCAGAACGGCTTACCCGGGGGTAGGGGGACGAGTCGGTGCAGATCCCCCGAGCGCGGACCGCCGCCCTGCTCCCTGGCCCCAGCCCGTAAAGTAGCGACCACGCGGCGACGAACGGCCCTGCGGCCAAGCCGATCCGCAGCGCACGCACGAGGGGTACGAGGGGGGCCATTGACCACGGACGCACAACGCCCCCCGTCCGCGGCGCGCCGCCCCGCCGAGGGGGAGCCGGGCCACGAGTCCCCGGCCGGGCCCACGCGGGCACCGAACCCGCACGGCTCGACGACGCCGGCCCCCGGGCTCCCGCACCGGCCCGGCCACACGCCGTCCGCCCCGGCGCCCCGGCGTCCCGCCCGGTCCGAATCCGTGCCGTCGGCGCCGGTGCCCGCAGGCGCTTCGTCGTCGGGTGACGCGCTGCCCGCTTTCGCGACCGGGCGTCCTGCCTCGTCCGGGGAGGCGCTGTCCGGGTCGGTGCCCGCAGGCGCTTCGTCGTCGGGTGACGCGCTGCCCGCTTTCGCAACCGGGCGTCCTGCCTCGTCCGGGGAGGCGCTGTCCGGGTCGGTGCCCGCAGGCGCTTCGTCGTCCGGTGACGCGCTGCCCGCTTCCGCGACCCGGCGTCCCGCCTCGTCCGGGGAGGCGCTGTCCGCGCCCGGGCGCGCGTCGTCCGGTGGCGCGCCTGACTCCGCGCCTCGACGTCCTTCCCCGTCCGGGGACGGTGACGGGTCCGCCGTTCCCGCTCGTACCGAGGGGCCGCCGCGTTCGGCCATCGACCTCCTCGACGCGGCCCTGATGCCCCGGCCTCCCATACCCGCGAAGCCCCCGACGGCTCCGGTGGCCGAGGCGCGCACGGCCGCGCCGACGCGTACGTCTCCGCAGCCCGCGCGCCCGCCCTTCCCGCCGCACCCCACCCCGACGCGGCCCCCGGCCCCGCCGACGCCACCCCCGGCCGCCGTGCCCGCGCCGCAGCCCGCCGTGGCCCCGTCCGCCCGGCCCGCGACGCCGCCGCAGCCCACCGTGCCCGCGCCCCGGTCCGCCGCGCCGCCCTTCCCCGGGACCGTTCCGCACCCCGCGATGCCGCACCCCGCGATGCCGCACCCCGCGATGCCGCACCCCGCGATGCCGGTTCCCGCAGTACCGGTTCCCGCCGTGCCGCCCATACCCGTCGCCGCGCCGGCGGCCCGTCGCCGTGGCCGGGTCGTCGCGGCCGCCGTCTGTCTCATGCTGGGGGTCGGGCTGCTCGGGGGCGCCGCCGCCGGGAGCTGGCTGAGCGGGGGGTCCGGGGGAACGGACGCGCGCGGCGGGTACACCGCCGCCCGGGAGATGTGGCACAGCACCCCCGTGGACACCCTCTTCCCGCCGACCATCACCGGGGGCGGCGCCGGGCCGGGCGGCGCCGACCGCGTCTGGACCCGCGTCGGGGTCGCGCCCGACGCCGGGTGCGCCGGGGCCCTTGACCCGCTGCTGCTCAAGGTGCTCCGACCCGTGGGCTGCGCACGGCTGTTGCGGGCCACGTACACCGACGCCACCTCCACCGCCGTCACCACCGTCGGGCTCGTCTTCACCGAGGCCGACGCCGACGCGATGGCCGCGCTGCGCACCCGGTTCAGCGACGAGTCCCTCGGTGACCGCGACGACCTGATGCCGCGCCCGTACGCCGTCAAGGGCACCCCCGCCGCCAGGTTCGGCGACAGGCAGCGGGCGAGCTGGACCGTACGCGTCCTCACCGACGCCCCCGTCGTCGTCTACTCGGTCACCGGCTTCGCCGATGCCCGTACCGTCACCGCCCCCCAGCCCGCCGACCGCGCCCTCGACGAGGGCGCGACGGACGCACCCGTCGAGGCGGGGCTCACCTACGACGCCAAGGGCATCGCGGACCGGGTGGAACGGGCCCTGCGCAAGACCGCCGCCACCGGAACGAAGAAGCCGTCATGACCACCCCACGGGCCACTCCCCGCCGGGCCGGGCGGTACCGCGCGGCCGCCCTGGCCACCGCCGCCGCCCTCGCGCTCCTCCTGCCCGCCGCCCCCGCGCACGCGGACTCCATCCGGGACCGCCAGTGGGAGCTCGCCGCCATGCACACCCAGCAGGCGTGGCGGACGACCAAGGGCAAGGGCATCACCGTCGCCGTGCTCGACACCGGTGTCGACGCCACCCACCCCGACCTCGCCGGACAGGTCCTCACCGGCAAGGACCTCGTCGGCTTCGGGGCGGGCCGGGGCAGCCGCGACTGGGCCCGGCACGGCACCGCCATGGCCGGGATCATCGCGGGCCACGGACACGGTCCCGGCGGCCAGGACGGCGTCCTCGGCATCGCCCCCGAAGCCAGGATCCTGCCGGTCCGGGTGATCCTCGAATCCACCGACCCGGCGCGCAAGAAGGCGCGCGAGTCACGCGGCGGCGCGCTCGCCGAGGGCATCCGCTGGGCCGCCGACCACGGCGCCGACGTCATCAACCTCTCCCTCGGCGACGACAGCGCCTCCGCGCACCCCGAGCCGTCCGAGGACGCCGCCATCCAGTACGCCCTCGCCCGGGGCTCCGTCGTCGTCGCCTCCGCGGGCAACGGCGGCGAACAGGGCGACCACGTCTCCTACCCCGCCGCCTACCCGGGCGTCATCGCCGTCGCCGCCGTCGACCGCTACGGCACGCACGCCGCGTTCTCCACCCGCCGCTGGTACGCCACCGTCTCCGCGCCCGGCGTGGGCGTGGTGATAGCGGACCCGGACCGCAAGTACTACGAGGGCTGGGGCACCAGCGCGGCCTCCGCCTTCGTCTCCGGCGCCGTCGCCCTGGTCCGCTCGGCCCACCCCGGCCTCTCCCCGGCCCAGATCAAGACCCTGCTCGCGGACACCGCCCGCAACGCGCCCCGGGGCGGCCGCGACGACGCCCGGGGCTACGGCAGCGTCGACCCGGCCGCCGCCCTCGCCGAGGGCGCCCGCCTCAAGCCCGAGGTACGGACGAACACGGCGACCGGCCGCGCCCGCACGTACTTCGGCGCGGGCCCCGACAAGGAGAAGGAGCGCGACCACCGCGGCGACTGGCTCGCCGCCCTCGCGGCGGCCGCCGGCGCCCTCCTCCTCACCGCGTCCCTCACCCTGTGGCGCGGCAGCCGCCCCGCCGAACACGCCGGAGCCTGAGGCGCCGCCCCTCGGCGTCGTCAGCCTTGTGCCCCGGTCGGCGATTCCCCTGGTGCGGGGGCCGGGGCGGGCCCCGGTTAGGCTCGTGCCGTGGCGCTCAAGAACATCCCGGACCCCGGTTTCTCCGACGACGACGGCACCGCCGACCCCGAACTCACGGCGGCGCTCGCCGCCTGGGCCGAGGACAGGGGGAGCGGCGCGGCCCAGGCGCGCGTCCTGGCCGCGCTCAAGGGCGCGCGGCTGCTCGTCCCCGTCGTCGCGGTGCTCGGCGAGGTGGAGACCGACGAGAACGGACTGCGCCGGGAGAAGACCAGCGACATGGCGGTGCCCACGCTCACCGCGGGCGACCGCAAGGCGCTGCCCGCCTTCACCTCTCTCGCCTCGCTCGCGCTGTGGGACCCGGAGGCGCGGCCCGTCGCCGTACCGCTGCACCAGGCGCTCCAGGCCGCCGCGCACGAGCGCGCCGACACGGTCGTCCTCGATCTGGCGGGACCCGTCGCGTACGAGCTGAAGGGCGGGGCGCTGCTCGCCCTGGCCGAGGGGCGCACCAGCGCGGACCCCCTCGACGACCCGGCGGTCGTCGAGGCCGTGCGCACGGCGGTCGCCGCCGAGCCGGCCGTCCTGCGGGCCCACCTCGGCCCTGGCAGCGCCGACGGCACGCTCGCCCTGGTCCTGGCCGACGGCGCGGTGCCGGCCGACGCCGCGCGCCGGGTCGTCGAGCTGCTCGCCGCCGACGAGGTGCTGCGCGCCCGTCTCGTCCGCGGCCTCGACCTGGCCCTGCTCCCGGCCGCGGCCCCGCAGCCCAACGAGCCCCTGTTCACGCGCTGAGCGCGGGCGGTCCGTACACATGAAGAAGCGCCCCCGGTTCTTCCGGAGGCGCTTCACTTCGTAACGTCGTAGGCGTACGGAAGGGGCCGGCGACTAGCCGTACACCGGGCCCGTGTACTTCTCGCCCGGGCCCTGGCCCGGCTCGTCCGGGACGACCGACGCCTCGCGGAAGGCGAGCTGGAGCGACTTCAGGCCGTCGCGCAGCGGGGCGGCGTGGAACGAGCTGATCTCGGTGGTGCTTGCGTCGAGCAGACCGGCCAGCGCGTGCACGAGCTTGCGGGCCTCGTCCAGGTCCTTGTGCTCGTCGCCCTCCTCCGTCAGGCCGAGCTTCACCGCGGCGGCGCTCATCAGGTTCACGGCGACCGTGACGATCACTTCGACGGCCGGGACCTCCGCGATGTCGCGGGTCATGGTGTCGAAGTCGGTGGTCTCGGGGGACTGGGGGGAGGTCTCACTCATGCCCCACACGATAGGCGGTGGGGCGGGGTGTGCACGATTGGCCCCCGCGCCGGTGTCCTGCTAACCTTGTGTAACGACCGGCCAGACACTCCCATGTGTCCGGCCCACAAGTGGAGGCTCCGATCTCCCACCTGACTGCCCTCCGGGGCGGCGGGTCATCCGGTCAGACGGCCGCCATCGTTCCGTACGGACGATGGAGCCGTCCGATGTGCGCCCCGCGGTTGACCGCGGCGGTGCTCCGGTTGTTCATGGAGCCCCGCCTGTGTCCCGTCGGGGCATTTTTCATATGCCGCGCCGGTTGGTCCGAGTGAGAAGACATACGCGGCTGTCTGCCGGACAGTCGTGTGGTGCTACCGAGGAGGATCCATCAGCGCCGAGCCCCGCATCAACGACCGGATTCGTGTTCCCGAAGTACGACTGGTCGGTCCCAGCGGCGAGCAGGTCGGGATTGTTCCGCTTGCCAAGGCCCTGGAGCTCGCACAGGAGTACGACCTGGACCTGGTCGAGGTGGCGGCGACCGCCCGTCCGCCCGTGTGCAAGCTCATGGATTACGGGAAGTTCAAGTACGAGTCGGCCATGAAGGCCCGTGAGGCGCGCAAGAACCAGGCGCACACGGTCATCAAGGAGATGAAGCTCCGGCCGAAGATCGACCCGCACGACTATGACACCAAGAAGGGTCACGTCGTCCGGTTCCTCAAGCAGGGCGACAAGGTCAAGATCACGATCATGTTCCGTGGTCGCGAGCAGTCCAGGCCGGAACTCGGCTTCCGACTGCTGCAGCGTCTCGCTTCGGACGTCGAGGACCTCGGGTTCATCGAGTCGAACCCGAAGCAGGACGGCCGAAACATGATCATGGTTCTCGGTCCGCACAAGAAGAAGACCGAGGCGATGGCCGAAGCCCGCGAGGCGCAGGCCGCCCGCAAGGCGGAGCGCCAGGGTCTGCCTGCTGAGGCCGAGGCCGAGGCCGAGGTCGAGGAGTCCGGCGCGGAGCCCGTCGCCGAGGCGCCGGCCGAGGCGTCTGCCGAGGAACCCGCCGAGGCCTGATCCCGGGCAGCCCGCCCAGGACTACCGATACATATGACGCTCCCGCGCGCCGGTCTCCGGACCGGCTGGGGGCGCCACTGACGAGGAGATAACGGCGCTATGCCGAAGAACAAGTCGCACAGCGGTGCCAGCAAGCGATTCAAGATCACTGGCTCCGGCAAGGTGCTCCGTGAGCGTGCCGGCAAGCGCCACCTGCTTGAGCACAAGTCGTCCAAGAAGACCCGCTCGCTGACGGGCACGGTCGTCCTGGCTCCGGCCGACGCCAAGAAGATCAAGAAGCTTCTCGGCAAGTGACGTTCCTCCGCCTCCGGTCGACGGGGGCGGGACGTCGAGACCGGGACCTATTCGATTTCGGGTCGTGTGAGTCCAACCACGGCCCCGCTACAAGGAGTTAACAAGTGGCACGCGTCAAGCGGGCAGTAAACGCCCACAAGAAGCGCCGGGCGATCCTCGAGGCGGCCTCCGGCTACCGCGGTCAGCGTTCGCGCCTGTACCGCAAGGCCAAGGAGCAGGTCACCCACTCGCTGGTCTACAACTACAACGACCGCAAGAAGCGCAAGGGCGACTTCCGTCAGCTGTGGATCCAGCGCATCAACGCCGCTGCCCGCCAGAACGGCATGACGTACAACCGCCTCATCCAGGGTCTGAAGGCCGCCAACATCGAGGTGGACCGCAAGATCCTGGCCGAGCTCGCGGTCAACGACGCCAACGCGTTCGCCGCGCTCGTCGAGGTCGCGCAGAAGGCGCTTCCGAGCGACGTCAACGCGCCGAAGGCTGCGTAAGCGCCTGACGGCTTGTTGAGCCGGACCGGACCCGCAGGCCATCGGCCTGCGGGTCCGGGTGCGTTGGGGTGACTTCCGGGGCTTGGGCCCCGGACCCCCGTTCGTCACCAGCCCCCACCGGCCCGCAGACAACCCTCGGGCCAAGGCCCCCGCCCCCCTCGTAGAGAGAACCCCGCGAGCACATGCCCATGCCCGAGCTGATCTCCCCCCGTTCCCCCCGCGTCGCCGCCGCGAAGCGGCTCGCGCGGCGCAACTTCCGGGGGAAGGAGCGGCTGTTCATCGCTGAGGGGCCGCAGGCCGTGCGGGAGGCCGTGGAGCACCGGGTCGGCGGGGAGGCGACGCTCGTCGAGCTGTTCACCACCGCCGAGGCGGCGGAGCGGTACGCGGACATCGTGGACGCCGCCCGCGACGCCGGGGCCCGGGTGCACTACGCGGACGACGAGGTGCTCGCCGAGGTCTCGCAGACCGTCACCCCGCAGGGGCTCGTCGGCGTCTGCCGCTTCCTGGACTCGCCGTTCGAGGAGATCCTCAAGGCGCGGCCCAAGCTCGTCGCCGTCCTCGCGCACGTCCGCGACCCCGGCAACGCCGGCACCGTACTGCGCTGCGCGGACGCCGCCGGCGCCGACGCGGTCGTCCTCACCGACGCCTCCGTCGACCTGTACAACCCCAAGTCGGTGCGCGCGTCGGTCGGCTCGCTCTTCCATCTTCCGGTCGCCGTCGGTGTGCCGGTGGAGCAGGCCGTACAGGGGCTGAGGGACGCGGGCGTACGGATCCTGGCCGCCGACGGGGCGGGCGAGGACGACCTCGACGACGAGCTCGACGCGGGCACCATGGGCGGCCCCACCGCCTGGATCTTCGGCAACGAGGCCTGGGGCCTGCCGGAGGAGACCCGCGCCCTCGCGGACGCCGTGGTGCGCGTCCCGATCCACGGCAGGGCCGAGAGCCTCAACCTGGCGACCGCCGCCGCCGTGTGCCTGTACGCCTCGGCGCGGGCCCAGCGCATCCGCACTCCTCGCTGAGGGGGTCCGCACCGTCACCTCCAGCTAGTAGTGTGGCGGGCTCGGGGGCCCACTGTGCGCTTCGGAGAGGTGGGATACGGGGATGGCTGTCGGCGTGAGGACCATCGGTGAGAACGCCCTGGTGTGCCCTTCCGTCGGCCGGGGCGCCCTGGGGATAGACCCCGAGGACCTGCCCGACGGCCTCGTCGTCGCCGACGAGAAGGGCCGGGTCATCTGCTTCAACGCGGCCGCCGCCCGGATCACCGCGGTCTCCAAGCGCGACGCGCTCGGCGTGGAGCTGGAGCGCGCCCTGCCCCTTGAGGACCTCAAGGGCCGCCGCTGGTGGCAGCTGACCGACCCGTACGGCGGCCTCGCCATCCGCGTCGGCCAGCCCGAGCGCAATCTGCTGCTGCCCGGCGGACGCGAGGTGCTGGTCTCCGCGCGGTACGTGCGCGAGCACCCCATGGGCCCGGTGCGCCGGGTGGTGGTGAGCCTGCGTTCGACCGAGGCCCGGCGGCGCACCGAGCGCAGCCACGCCGAGCTGATCGCCACCGTCGCCCACGAGCTGCGCTCGCCGCTGACCTCGGTCAAGGGGTTCACCGCGACGCTGCTCGCCAAGTGGGAGCGGTTCACGGACGACCAGAAGCGGCTGATGCTGGAGACCGTCGACGCCGACGCCAACCGCGTCACCCGGCTGATCGCCGAGCTCCTGGACATCTCCCGGATCGACTCGGGCCGCCTTGAGGTGCGCCGCCAGCCCGTGGACATAGCGGCCGCCGTCGGCCGGCACATCCAGGCACATGTCGCCGCCGGGCAGGCCCCCGACCGCTTCCTCGTCCGCATCCAGCGGCCGCTGCCCGATCTGTGGGCGGATCCGGACAAGATCGACCAGGTCCTGGGCAACCTGCTGGAAAACGCGGTGCGCCACGGCGAGGGAACCGTCACCATCGAGGTGGCACCCGCGCCCGTCCGCATCGACGAGCACGACGAGAAGGGAACGGCCGTCACCGTGAGCGACGAAGGCCCCGGCATCCCCGAGGAGTCGATGGGCCGTGTCTTCACCCGCTTCTGGCGGGGCAGCAAACGCGGCGGCACCGGCCTCGGCCTCTACATCGTCAAGGGCATCGTGGAGGCGCACGGCGGGACGATCGCGGTGGGCCGCGGCTCCGGCGGCGGCGCCGAGTTCCGATTTATCCTGCCCGTCAGCGCCCCGGCCTACCTCCAGTAGCGACCGCCGGGCCGCCCACGGGCGCATCCGCATTCACCCACCCCGTTAGACTCGACCTTTGGCGCGTTCGTGTCCGTGCTGTCGCGCGGCCCAGTCGCTGTCGCGGTGGCGGGACCCCCAGCCAAGCCAATCGGAAGTACGGGAAGAGATGTCGGCACCCAATAAGTCGTACGACCCTGTTGAGGTCGAGGCGCTGAAACCGGAAGAGATCGAGCGCATGCGGGACGAGGCGCTCGCCGCCTTCGCCGCGGCCGGTGACCTCGACGCGCTCGCACACGCGAAGACCGCGCACGCCGGTGGCACCTCGCCCCTGTCGCTCGCCAACCGTGAGATCGGCGCCCTGCCGCCGCAGGCCAAGGCCGAGGCGGGCAAGCGCGTGGGCATGGCCCGCGGCGCCGTGAGCAAGGCGCTGGCCGCCCGCCAGACCGAGCTGGAGGCCGAGCGCGACGCGCGCGTCCTGGTCGAGGAGGCGGTGGACGTCTCGCTGCCGTACGACCGCGTACCGGCCGGCGCCCGCCACCCGCTGACCACGCTCTCCGAGCGCATCGAGGACATCTTCGTGGCCATGGGCTACGAGGTCGCCGAGGGCCCGCAGGTCGAGGCCGAGTGGTTCAACTTCGACGCGCTCAACATCGGCCCGGACCACCCGGCCCGCGGCGAGGCGGACACCTTCTTCGTCCAGGCCGCCGACGGCTCCGCGAACTCCGGCACGGTGCTGCGCACGCACACCTCCCCGGTGCAGATCCGCTCGCTGCTCGACCGTGAGCCGCCGGTGTACGTGATCTGCCCCGGCCGGGTCTACCGCACGGACGAGCTGGACGCCACGCACACCCCGGTCTTCAACCAGGTCGAGCTGCTCGCCGTGGACGAGGGCCTGACCATGGCGGACCTCAAGGGCACCCTGGACCACATGGTCCAGTCGCTCTTCGGCCAGGACATGAAGACCCGGCTGCGGCCGAACTTCTTCCCGTTCACCGAGCCGTCCGCCGAGATGGACATGGTCTGCTACGTGTGCCGCGGCGAGTCCGTCGGCAACCCCGACCGCCCCTGCCGCACCTGCTCCAGCGAGGGCTGGATCGAGCTCGGCGGCTGCGGCATGGTCAACCCGAAGGTGCTCACCGCCTGCGGCGTCGACCCCGAGAAGTACAGCGGATTCGCCTTCGGCTTCGGCATCGAACGCCTGCTGATGTTCCGCCACAACGTCGAAGACATGCGAGACATGGTCGAGGGTGACGTCCGGTTCACCCGGCCGTTCGGGATGGAGATCTGATGCGGGTCCCGCTTTCTTGGCTGCGGGAGTACGTCGACCTGCCGGCGACGGAGACCGGCCGTGACGTCCAGGCCAAGCTCGTTTCCGCCGGCCTGGAGGTCGAGACCGTCGAGCAGCTCGGCGGCGGCCTCAAGGGGCCCCTGGTCGTCGGCAAGGTGCTGACCATCGAGGAGCTGGAGGGCTTCAAGAAGCCCATCCGCTTCTGCACGGTCGACGTCGGCACGGCCAACGGCACCGGTGAGCCGCAGGAGATCGTCTGCGGCGCGCGCAACTTCCAGGTCGGCGACAAGGTCGTCGTGGTGCTCCCCGGCGCCGTGCTGCCCGGCGACTTCGCCATCGCCGCCCGCCAGACGTACGGGAAGACCTCGCACGGCATGATCTGCTCCGGCGACGAGCTGGGCATGGGCGACGACGGCAGCGGCGGCATCATCGTCCTGCCGCCCGAGCACGAGGCCGGCACCGACGCCATCGAGCTCCTGGAGCTCGTCGACGAGGTCCTGGACATCGCCGTCACCGCCAACCGCGGCGACTGCCTGTCGATGCGCGGCGTGGCCCGCGAGACCGCCATCGCGTACGGCCTGCCGCTGCGCGACCCGGCGCTGCTCGACGTGCCCGCGCCGAACTCGTACGGCTACCCGGTGAAGATCGCCGACCCGATCGGCTGCGACCGCTTCACCGCGCGCACCGTGGGCGGCCTCGACCCCGAGGCCCGCTCGCCGATCTGGCTCCAGCGCCGCCTCCAGAAGGCCGGCATGCGGCCGATCTCGCTCGCCGTCGACGTCACCAACTACGTGATGATCGAGCTCGGCCAGCCGCTGCACGCCTACGACCGCACGCTGGTCGACGGCCCGATCGGCGTTCGCCGCGCCGAGCCCGGCGAGGTGCTCACCACCCTCGACGGCGCCAAGCGCAAGCTGGACGCCGCCGACCTGGTCATCACCGACAACCGGGGCCCGATCGGCCTGGCCGGTGTGATGGGCGGCGCCAACACGGAGATCGCCGACTCGGTCACCGACCCGGAGACCGGACAGGTCAGGGGCACCACCGAGGTGGTCATCGAGGCCGCGCACTTCGACCCGGTCGCCATCGCCCGCACCGCGCGCCGCCACAAGCTGTCCTCCGAGGCGTCCAAGCGCTTCGAGCGCGGCGTCGACCCGCAGGCCGCCTCCGCGGCCGCGCAGCGGACCGTCGACCTGCTCGTGCTGCTCGCGGGCGGCACCGCCGAGGCCGGCGTCACCGAGGTCATCGCGCCCTCCGCGCCGCGCACCATCTCCGTCGCCGCCGACCACCCGGACCGCGTGGCGGGCGTCGACTACGGCCGCGAGACCGTCGTGCGCCGCCTCCAGGAGATCGGCTGCGACGTCTACGGGCAGGACGAGCTCGTCGTCACCGTGCCCTCGTGGCGCCCCGACCTCACCGAGCCGAACGACCTCGCAGAAGAGGTCATCCGGCTGGAGGGGTACGAGAACCTGCCCTCCACCCTGCCGAAGCCGCCCGCCGGCCGCGGTCTGACCGAGCGCCAGCGGCTGCACCGCCGGGCGGGCCGCGCGCTCGCCGGGGCCGGCTACGTCGAGGCACTGAACTACCCGTTCGTCTCCGAGCAGGTCTTCGACCAGCTGGGCCTGGAGGCCGGGGACCCGGCCCGCCGCGTCGTGAAGCTGGTCAACCCGCTCAACGACGAGGAGCCGGCGCTGCGCACCACGCTGCTGCCGGGGCTGCTCACCGCGCTGCGCCGCAACGACGGCCGCGGCAGCCACGACCTGGCCCTCTTCGAGACCGGTCTGGTCTTCCAGCCGGGCGAGCAGCAGGGCGTCGCCGTCCAGCTGCCCGTCGACCGCCGTCCCACCGACGAGGAGATCGCCGCGCTCGACGCCGTGCTGCCCGCGCAGCCCCGGCACGCGGCCGTCGTCCTCGCCGGTGCGCGCGAGCAGGCCGGCTGGTGGGGCAAGGGCCGACCGGCGGACTGGGCCGACGCGGTCGAGGCCGCCCGGACCCTGGCCCACGAGGCCGGCGCCGAACTCATCGTCCAGCAGGGCCAGTACGGGCCGTGGCACCCGGGCCGGTGCGCCGAGCTCGCCGTCGTCATCGACAGCGAGATCGTCGTCATCGGCCACGCGGGCGAGCTGCACCCGCGCGTGGTCAAGGCGCTGAGCCTGCCCGAGCGCACCTGCGCCATGGAGCTCGACCTGGACCTGCTCGCGAAGGCCGGAGAGGGCGCCCTGCAGGCGCCGCGGATCTCCACCTTCCCGGTGGCAACCCAGGACGTGGCGCTGGTCGTCGACACGGAGGTCCCGTCCGCCGTCGTCGAGTACTTCCTGCGCGGCGGCGCCGGTGAACTCCTGGAGTCCATCCGGCTGTTCGACGTCTACACCGGCGAGCAGATCGGCGAGGGCAAGAAGTCGCTGGCGTACGCGCTGCGCTTCCGCGCCGCCGACCGCACGCTGACCGTCGAGGAGGCTTCGGCCGCCCGCGACGCGGCGGTGGCCCTGGCCGCCGAGCGCACGGGCGCGGTGCTCCGCGGGGCGTAACGCGCAGGCAGGACCCCTGAAGGGCGCATCCGGATCTCCGGATGCGCCCTTCGCACATGTCCTCACGTCCTCTCACTCGTTCGGGTGAGATGAGGTAGCGATGTACGCGGAAGGGGGCGCACCGTCGACAGAATCAAACCGGTCGTGAAGGCCGGGGCAGCCGGTGAGAGCCGGTACAGGGGTGAACGGTGCAGGGGCCTAGGGGGGCCGACGGCATGATCCGTACCAGGAGTTGGACGGCGGCCTGCGTGAGCGCCCTCGGTACGGGCCGGGGCCTCGCCCTCGCGCTGCCCGGCCTGTGGCTGGCCCTGGTGGTGGGCTGGCAGCTGACCTGCCCGCCGGCCACCGACGAGTCCATGGGCCTGCGGATCGCCACCTGCGTGGCCTTCCTGATCGCGGTGGTCTGCCTGGTGCACGGCGTACGGCTGACCGCGGCACGGGAGTTGCGGCAGGTGCAGGAGGTTGCCGACGCCGCCCAGCGGGTGCTGCTCCGCCCGCCGCCGCCCCGCCTCGACGGGCTCACCGTGGCCGCCGGACAGCTCTGCGCGGCCCGGGGCGCGGAGGTCGGCGGCGATCTGTACGAGGCGATGGCCACGCCGTACGGGGTGCGGGTCGTCATGGGCGATGTGCGTGGCCACGGCCTCGGCTCGCTCGGCGTGGTCGCGGCGGTGCTCGGCAGCTTCCGCGAGGCCGCCCACGACGAGCCGGATCTCGCGGGCGTGCTGCGGCGCCTGGACCGGGCGCTGCAACGGCACTTGCGCGAGCGGGCCCGCGGCGAGCATCCGGCCTGGTGTGCGGGCGAGCCGGAGAGCCCGCTCGCCGAGGAGTTCGTGACCGTACTGCTCCTGGAGATCCGGGACGACGGCCTGGTGCTCGCCCTCAACTGCGGCCATCCGTGGCCCTACCGGCTGTGCGGCGGCGCCGAGCCGCTGCTGCCCGGCGACCCGCTGCCCCCGCTCGGCTCCTTCCCCCTCCCCGCCGAACTGCCGCTGCACCGCTGCACCCGGCTGCTGCCAGGGGAGGCGCTGTGTCTGCACACGGACGGCGCCGAGGATGCCCGGGACCGCGCCGGGCGGTTCTTCCGGCTGCAGGAGGTACTCGCCCGGGCGGCCCTGGACACCCCGCTGTCACCCGCCGCGGTGGTCCACTGCGTACAGCGGGAGCTGTTGCGCCACACCGGCGGACGGCTCGCCGACGACGTGGCGCTGATGGTGCTGCACAACGACCGGGTGCGCGTGTCCGCACAGCCCGCGGCCGTCGGGAGCGCAGGCACGGCGCTGAGCTGAGCCGGTTGCGCGTGCGCCGTCGGTCCTGCCGCGGAGTGACGGGCAGTTCGGCAGGACCGGCGGCGCCGGGAGCGGGCCGCCGCACTGTACGAGGGGGAGCCGGCGGCCCGGCACGCCTCTGTGGAGAGGCAGTTCAGTCAATCGGCAGCCGCCATCGCGCGGCAGAGTGCGCGGCGCATAAATGCGAGTACTCCCTTCGCACCCCGTGTGAACGCGCCTCGTCTACGCTGGGCGCACCGAGCCAACGGAGGGCCTGATGCAGCCCAATACCCTGCTCGACGCGCTGGTCGACGAGGCGGGCATCTCGAACGCCGGGCTCGCGGCCCATGTGAACCAGGCCGGCCGTGCCAGAGGCCTGGCACTGAGGTACGAACACACTGCGGTGGCACGGTGGTTGAAGGGCCAGCGGCCGCGCGGCCAGGTGCCCGATCTGATCTGCGAGGTGCTCGCGGCCCGGTTGCACCGGCCGGTCACCCTCGACGACATCGGGCTGGGCGTGCCGGGCGAGCCGGTCGCGCCGGTGGGTTCGCCGCTCGCCGGGTTCGTGGAGCGCGCCACCGCCCTGTGGCGCTCCGACGAGCAGCAGCGTCCGCACATACTGGGCGCGGCCGCGGTCACCGGCACCCCGGCCGTGATGCCGGTGTGGGAGTGGGAGAACCCGCCGGAGGACACCGATGTGTCCCGGCACGGCCAGACCGCGGTGAGCGAGAGCGACATCGAGATGCTGCGGGCGGCCCGCGCGCACTACGAGCTGATGTACCGCAAGGCCGGGGGCATCGCCACCCGCTCGCGCATAGTGGGCTTCCTCAACTCCGAGACCGCGCCCCTGCTGCGCGGCTGCTACACCGACCAGACCGGCCGCCAGCTGCACCGGGCGACCGGGGGGCTGGTCGCGATCGCCGGGATCTGCGCGTACGACTCCAACGCCCAGGGCCTGGCCCAGCGTTACTTCCACCAGGCGCTGCGGCTGGCGAAGGCGAGCGGGGACCGGGGGCTCGGCGCGTATGTGATCGCCCTGCTCGTCAACCAGTCGCTGTACATGCACGACTACCGCCAGGCGGTCGCCTTCGCGGAGGCGGCGCTGCGGACGGCGGGCCGGCAGCTCACCCCGGCGCTCGCCGCGGATCTGCACGCGATGCAGGCGAAGGCGTACGCACACCTCGGCGACGGGCGCAGCGCGCTCGGCGCGATCCGCGGCGCCGAGCGGGCGGCCGAGCGGATCCGGCCGAAGAACGAACCCGCCGAGACCGGCTACGTCCAGCCGGGCCTGGTCAACGTCCAGGTGGCGGAGGCCCTGCTGCGGCTCGGTGATCTGCCGGCCGCACGCGAGCAGGCGGGACTGGCGGCGCACGCCCCCTCGCACGACCGGGGCAGGGTGCACCGCCTCGCGATGCTCGCGCAGATCGAGCTCCGGCAGGGCGAGGCGGACCGGGCCGTCGCGACGGCGGTCGAAATGGCCGAGCGGGCCCGGGGGATGGAGTCGCAGCGGTTGCGCGACCGGTTGCGCGTCGTACGCGAGCATCTGATCGAGAGCGGTTGCGCCGGCGCCGACCAAGCCGCCGAGCTGATCGACGGGGCGCTGCGCGTTCCCCTGTGAGCGCGCGCCTGCTGCGATATTGCCATCTACTTGTCGGAAGGTGGCAAAAACGTGCAGTGGACGAACCTGAGTGAACAAACTGTGTATGAGAACCGCTGGTTCCGCGTCAATCTCGCCGACGTCGCCCTCCCGGACGGGCGGCACCTGGACCACTTCGTGATCCGGCTCCGCCCCGTCGCCGTGGCGACCGCCGTCAACGAGGCCAACGAGGTGCTGCTGCTGTGGCGGCACCGGTTCATCACCGACAGCTGGGGCTGGGAGCTGGCCGCCGGGGTCGTCGAGGACGGCGAGGACATCGCGGCCGCGGCCGCCCGCGAAATGGAGGAGGAGACCGGGTGGCGGCCCGGCCCGCTGCGCCATCTCCTCACCGTTGAGCCCGCCAACGGGCTCATCGACGCCCGGCACCACCTCTACTGGTCGGAGTCGGCCGAGTACATCGGTCACCCCGAGGACGACTTCGAGTCGTCACGGCGCGAGTGGGTACCGCTCAAGCTGGTACCCGACATGATCGCCCGCGGCGAGGTCCCGGCCGCCAACATGGCGGCCGGACTCCTGCTCCTGCACCATATGCGGCTCGGCGACGGCTAGGGCCTGTCCGGTGGAGCTGGTCGGCTCTGGCCCCGGGGTGCCCTTTTCGGTGCTGGTGAGCGGGGGTCTGGCGCGTGCGGACGCAAGGCGGAGGAGGGCGTCGACGCGTTGGGGCCTCCCCTGCTCGAGCGAAGCCGAGAGCTTGGGGAAGTCGGCAACCGACGACAACGCCGCTGGGGGTCCCCCCTGGCCCTTGAGGCCTTGGGGGAGGGCGTGTCAGACCCCCGCGTGCCGACCGGATCCGCCGGACAGGCCTTGGGCCGTCACCCGCTCACCGCCCAAGCGCCTGCCACACCGCCACGGTCAGCGCGCCGAGGGCGGTGAGCACCGTGAGTGCGGGCAGCGGCCACCTCGTGTGTTCCAGGGACGCCACCCGCACGCCCAGCTCGGTCAGTTCGCGTTCGCTCTGGTCGTCCCGGTGGGTGTGCAGCGTCAGCTGTCCGTCGATGCGGGCCAGGCCCACTTCCAGGGAACGGCGTAACTCGAACAGTTCGTCGACGGCCAGAGGGTGGCCGGGGTCGCTCGGCACGGCGAGGCTCCTTCGTCGTTGTGGCGGAATGCCATTGACTTTTCGCCACGGAGTCAACTCGCCCTGTTCCAGGGGCGGGAGAGTGTGCGAAGAGCATATGCGGGCTCGCGGCGCACACCGGGTGTGAACGCGGCGGGCCCGGCCCTCACGCAGAGGAGCCGGGCCCGGCGGCAGACGTCTCGGACGTCTCAGGCGTACGAGTAGAAACCGGACCCGGTCTTGCGGCCCAGGCGCCCCGCGTCCACCATGCGCTGCAGCAGCGGCGGCGCCGCGTACAGCGGCTCCTTGAACTCGTCGTACATCGAGTCCGCCACCGAGGCGACCGTGTCCAGACCGATGAGGTCGGACAGCTTGAGCGGGCCCATCGGGTGGGCGCAGCCCAGCTCCATGCCGTTGTCGATGTCCTCGCGGCTGGCGATGCCCGACTCGAACATCCGGATCGCGGAGAGCAGATACGGGATGAGGAGGGCGTTGACCACGAAGCCCGAGCGGTCCTGGGCGCGGATCGCGTGCTTGCCGAGGACCTTCTCCACCATGGCCTGGGCCCGGCTGAGGGTGCCCTCGGAGGTGGTGAGCGCCGGGATCAGCTCCACGAGCTTCTGCACCGGGGCCGGGTTGAAGAAGTGGATGCCGATGACCTGGTCGGGCCGCGAGGTCGCCACCGCGAGCTTCACCAGCGGGATGGACGAGGTGTTGGAGGCCAGGATCGCGTCCGGGCGGGTCACCACCTGGTCCAGCACCTGGAAGATCTCGGTCTTGACCTGCTCGTTCTCGACGACGGCCTCGATGACGAGATCGCGGTCGGCGAACTCGCCGAGGTCGGTGGTGAAGCTCAGCCGGGCGAGCGTCTCGTCGCGCTCTGCCACGGTGATCTTGCCGCGCTCGGCGGCCTTCGAAAGGGAGTTGTGCAGCCGGGTACGGCCGATCTCCAGGGCTTCGCCGGTGGTCTCGGCGACCCTCACGTCCAAGCCGCTGCGGGCGCACACCTCCGCGATGCCGGCCCCCATCTGGCCGCAGCCCACCACTCCGACGCGTTCGATGTCGGTCACATCGTGCCTTTCGCTTCTGACAGAAAAGTCCTGGCGGGTCCCCCGTGTGATTCCGGCGCCCGTCTCGGCCCACGACGTTACTCCGCGCCCGCGTGTGGATCACGGGGTGGGGCGGGCATGCTGTGCGCAACACCGGACATTCGTAGCGACGAGGGGGTCACCAAGTGGGACGGATCACTCGGCGGGGACTGTTGGCGGGGACCCTCGCGGCCGGAACGGCGGGCGCGATGAACGGGCTGGTCACAGCGGGTGCGGCCAGTGCCGCGGAGGGTGCGCCCGGGGTCCTGGCGACCCCCGGCCCGGCCCGGCCCTGGAACCCGCCCCGGCCCCTGGAGTTCCGCGGGATGTGGCTGGCCACGGTGTCCAACCTCGACTGGCCCTCACAACCGGGTCTGCCCCCGGCCCAGCAGGAGGCCGAGCTCCTCGCCCACCTCGACCGGGCCGCGGACCGAAGACTCAATGTGGTGGCGCTCCAGGTCCGCCCCACCGCCGACGCCCTGTGGCCCTCGCCGTACGAGCCGTGGGCCCAGTACCTGAGCGGTGAACAGGGCCGGGACCCGGGCTGGGACCCGCTGGGCACGGCCGTCCGCGAGGCCCACCGGCGCCGCCTGGAGCTGCACGCCTGGTTCAACCCGTACCGGGTGGCCAACCACACCGACCCGTCCCGGCTGGTGCCGACCCACCCCGCGCGCGTGCACCCCGACTGGGTCGTGGCGTACGGCGGACGGCTCTATTACAACCCGGGGCTGCCCGAGGTCCGCCGGTTCGTGCAGGACGCGATGCTGGACGCGGTCGCGCGCTACGACCTGGACGCGGTGCACTGGGACGACTACTTCTATCCGTACCCGGTGGCCGGTCAGACCTTCGCGGACGACGACGCGTACGCCCGGTACGGCGCGGACTTCCCGGACCGCGCCGCCTGGCGCCGGGACAACATCGACAAGCTGGTGCGGGAGACGGCCGCCCGGATCAAGCAGATCCGCCACCGCGTGAAGTTCGGGATCAGCCCGTTCGCGGTCTGGCGCAACGCGGCGACCGACCCGCTCGGCTCGCCCACCACGGCAGGCGTGCAGACCTACGACGACCTGCACGCCGACACCAGGAAGTGGGTGCGCGAGCACTGGATCGACTACATCTGCCCGCAGGTGTACTGGAACATCGGCTTCCAGGCCGCCGACTACGCCAAGCTCGTGCCCTGGTGGGACGCGGTCGCGCGGGGCAGCGGCACCCAGCTGATCATCGGGGAGGCCCTCCACAAGGCCGGGAACCCGGCCCAGCCCGCGCCGTGGCAGGACCCGGCCGAGCTGTCCCGCCACCTCACGCTCGCACGGAAGTACCCCTCCGTGCGGGGGCACTGCTTCTTCTCGGCGAAGGACGTCGCACAGGACCGGATCGGCGCGATGGCGCGCGTGGTCGCGGACCACTATCCGGGACGGGTGCGGCCGTGACCGCGCCGCCTACTCCTCCGCCACATGCCTGACGACGGTGTCGGGACCCGGTGACATCAGGGTCTCGTGCCCGTCCTCGAAGCGCACCCGGTACGGCGGTGTCCCGTCGGGGCCCAGTACCTCGATGACTTCCGCGCTCCGGTCGTGCTGCCCGACGGTTCTGCCGTGAACCAGCAGCCGGTCGCCCACGCTCGCTCGCATGTGCCCATTTTAAGGCGGGCAGCCCGAGTTGAGCCCGTACGGATGAGCCATGCGTGGCGTGGCCCGGGCGGTTTCAGGCCGCCGCGCGCTGGGTCACGGCGATGCAGACCAGCACCCCCGCGGCCGCCAGCGGGGCGGCGGGGGAGAGGTGCTCGCCGAGCAGCAGGACCGCCCAGACCAGCGTGAGCAGCGGCTGCGCCAGCTGGAGCTGGCTGGCCCGGGGCACGCCGATGGCGGCCATGCCCCGGTACCAGACGTACAGCCCGAAGAACTGCGACCCGGCCGCCACCCACAGCACCCCGAGGACGCCGTGCGCGTTCAGATGGACCGGTTCGGCGGCGAGTGCGACCGCCGAGCCGAGGACGGCGAGCGGCAGGGTGAGGATCAGCGCCCAGCCGATCACCTGCCACCCCGGCATCACCCGGGCAAGGCGTCCGCCCTCGGTGTATCCGGCGGCGCAGATCAGCAGCGCCCCGAAGAGGTAGAGGTCGCCGGTGGAGAGGGCGCCGCCGCTCTGCTGGACGGTGAAGGCGACCACCACCCCGGCTCCGGCCAGCGCCGCCGCCCAGAAGGCGCGGGAGGGGCGGCGGCCGGTCCGCAGCGCCGAGAGCGCGGCCGTCGTCAGCGGCAGCAGGCCCACGACGACCGCCGCGTGCGAGGTCGTCGACGTCTGCAGGGCGAGCGTGGTGAGGAGCGGGAAGCCGACCACGGTCCCGGCCGCGACCACCGCGAGCCCGGCCCAGTGCCGCCGCTCGGGCAGCGATACCCGGCCCACCAGCAGGAACGCACCCGCGATCAGCCCGGCGAGCAGACTGCGGACGGCGACGAGCGACCACGGGCCGAAGCTCTCCAGGCCCCACGCCGTGGCCGGGAAGGTCAGCGAGAAGGCGAGGACGCCGAGCCCGGCGAGGAGCGCGCCCTGCCGCGAGGCGGCGGCGGCCGGGGCGGCGGCAGGCACGGCCGGGGACGTGGCTCGGGCGGGTGTGGTGCGGGCCGAGGGCCCGTCGACCGCTATCGATGTCCGGGCAGTAGCGCTATCCTGTGCTGTCATGCAAGAGCGTAGCAGTGAGGCCGAACTGGCGACCATCCTCAAAGGTGAGCTCGACCGCTACTCCGTAGGTGGAAAGCTGCCGTCGAGCAGGGCGCTCGTCGAGCGGTACCGGGTCTCGCCGGTCACCGTCTCCCGGGCGCTCGCCCGGCTCGCCGCCGAGGGCCTTGTCGTCACCCGGCCCGGCGCCGGGGTCTTCCGCGCCGAGCCCCGTACGCCCGCGTCCCGCCCCGGTGACACCTCCTGGCAGGAGGTGTCGCTCAGCGCCGACGGCGCCACCGACGCGGTGCCGCGCGCGGTCGACGCCTCCGGGGTCCTGACCACCCTCGCCGCGCCACCGCCCGGGGTGATCGAGTTCAACGGCGGCTATCTCGCCCCCGCCCTTCAGCCGGAGCGCGCGATGGCCGCCGCCCTCGCCCGGGCCGGCCGCCGGCCGGGCGCCTGGGGGCGGCCGCCCACCGACGGGCTGCCCGAGCTGCGCGACTGGTTCGCCCGCGAGATCGGCGGCACGGTCACCGCCGCCGAGGTGCTGGTCTGCGCCGGCGGCCAGTCCGCGCTCACCACGTCGCTGCGGGCGCTCGCGGCGCCGGGCGCGCCGGTCCTGGTGGAGTCGCCCACCTATCCCGGCATGCTCGCGGTGGCCCGCGCCTCGGGGCTGCGGCCGGTGCCGGTGCCGGTCGACACCGACGGGGTGCGCCCCGATCTGCTCGCGGCCGCCTTCCGGGCCACCGGCGCCCGCGTCCTGGTGAGCCAGCCGCTCTTCCAGAACCCGACGGGCGCGGTGCTCTCCCCGGCCCGGCGGGCCGAGGTGCGCGCGGTGGCCCGGGAGTTCGGGGCGTTCGTCATCGAGGACGACTTCGCACGCCTGCTCGTCCACGCGGACGCGGGCCCGCTGCCCGCGCCGCTCGCCGCCGACGACCCGGACGGCGTGGTCGTCCACGTCCGCTCGCTCACCAAGGTGGCCTCGCCCAGCCTGCGGGTCGGCGCGCTCGCCGCCCGCGGCCCGGTCCTGGAACGGCTGCGCGCGATCCAGGTCGTCGACAGCTTCTTCGTGCCGCGCCCGCTCCAGGAGGCGGCCCTGGAGCTGGTCGGCTCCCCGGCCTGGCCCCGCCATCTGCGTTCCGTGTCCCAGGAGCTGGGGGACCGCAGACAGGCCATGGCGGCCGCCCTGGCCGTCCACCTCCCCGAGCTGGACTTGCCGCACCTGCCGTCCGGCGGCTACCACCTCTGGCTGCGGCTGCCGGACGGCACGCCCGAGGACGCGGTCGCCGCCGCGGCCCTGCGCTCCGGTGTCGCCGTCGCCCCCGGCCGCCCCTACTTCAGCGCCGAGCCCCCCGCCGCCCACCTCCGGTTGTGCTTCGCGGGCGTGGCGGGCCGGGCCGAGATCGACGAGGGCGTACGGCGGCTGCGCATGGCGTACGACGAGGTGGGCGCCCAGAGGGCGGTCTGAGCGGGCCGCCGGGACTGCTCACGGTCGCAGCCTCTTGACCAACCGCCCGTTCGGTCGCACGATCTCGGCCATGACTGTCCGGCTGACGCTGGTCGCGGCGGCGCGCTGCTCGGCGCTGCTGGCCGAGCGCTTCGACGACGACCGCCCGCTCGACGGGGCGGGCTGGCACGAGGTCGCCCTCGCCGCCCACGCCCTGGTGCCGCTCGGCGCGGCCGAGCTGCGCTACTGCTCGCCGACCGCGCGCAGCCGGGCAACCGGCGACGCCCTCGGCTACGCGCCGATGGCCCAGCCCGCGCTGCGCGACTGCGACATGGGCCGCTGGCGCGGGTACACCCTGGCCGAGGTCGCGGCCCGCGAGCCCGATGCCGTCGACGCCTGGCTCGCGGACCCGCGCGCGGCCCCGCACGGCGGGGAGCCGCTGCTCGGCTTCATCGCCCGGATAGGGGGCTGGCTGGACACCCGGCCCGCCGACGACGGCGCGATGGTCGCGGTGGCCGAACCCGCGGTCGTACGGGCGGCGCTGGTGTACGCCCTGAAGGCGCCGCCGTCGGCGTACTGGAACGTCGACGTCCGGCCGCTGTCGACGGTGACCCTGACCGGCGGTGCCCACCGCTGGCACCTGAGCCTGATGAGCCTGGCGGGGTAGCGGGCGGGCGGTTCTCAGCCGAGCTCGCGGATCACCCGGGCCGGGTTGCCGACGGCCAGCACCCCGGCGGGCAGGTCTGCGGTGACCACCGCCCCGGCGCCGACCACCGTGTCGGCGCCGATGCTCACCCCGGGGCAGACGATCACCCCGCCGCCGAGCCACACGTTGTCCCCGATCGTCACCGGCTCGGCCTTCTCCCACCCCTGGCGCCGCCGCGCGGCGTCCAACTCATGCGTGGGTGTGAGGAGTTGGACGTTCGGCCCGATCTGGACGTCCTTGCCGACGGTGATCCGGCCGGTGTCCAGGAACACCGCGCCGAAGTTCACGAACGTACCGGCGCCGATGCTGATGTTGTAGCCGAAGTCGCAGTGGAACGGCGGCCGCACCCGTACGCTCTCGTCGACCTCGCCCAGCAACTCGGCCAGCAGCTTGTGCCGTTCGGCGGGCGGGGCCCCGGCCGCCGCGTTGTAGGCGGCGCACCGCGCGATCCGGTGCTCGGTGTCCGCGCCCAGCTCGGGGTCGTCGGGCAGATACCACTCACCGGCCAGCATGAGCCGCTTGTTCTCACCCACGGGAGCTCCTCCTCGTCCTGGTGACAAAGGATCTCACCGCCGCCGCGGGGCAGTTCGGCGACCCGCACCCCCTACCCGTAGTACTTCAGAGCTACGCGGAAGATGCCCTCCCTGGTCCGACGCGGACGACGGGCCTTGATCCATAACGTCGGTACCGCAAGCACGCAAGCCAATCACGCAAGCCAATCACGCAAGCCAATCACGCAAGCCAGTCGGGCACGTCACCGCGCAGGCCGTCCTCCGGGCCGTCGCGCGAGGCACCCGGTACGGAAGGACCTCCGCCCATGGCCCCCCGCCCCCGCGTCAGCAGCCGCGCGCTCCGCACCCTGCTCGCCGCGCTCGTCGTCGCCTCGGTGGCGGTGCCGCTCTCGGGCGCGGTGCGCCCCGCGGCCGTACCGGCGCCCGCCCCGGCCGCCCTCGCCCCGCTGACCGCCGCGACCTCCACGGCGCTCGACGCGCGTTACCGCGCCGCCCGCGACGGCATCAGGGCGGCCGAACGCATGGCCGCCGACCACGGCGACCGCAGACGGGCCGCCGCGCTGCGTGCCATGGCCGGGCCCGGGCGTCACTTTCTCTCCTTCGACGGCCGCGACGGCGGGCGCACCGCCGAGGTCGTCGGCGACCTCGCGCACGCCGACCGGATCGCCGTCCTGGTGCCTGGCTCGGACACCAGCCTCGACACATACGGGCGCCTGCGGGCCGGGGCCGGGGCCCTCCAGCGGCAGATGCGCACCCGGTCCGCCGTGGTCGCCTGGCTCGGCTACCCGACCCCGGCCACCGGCAGCGCCGGGTCGGTGACCACGGGCCGTGCCGACCGTGCGGCGCCTCAACTGGACGCATTCGTACGGGAGTTGGACGCGGCCAAGCCGGGCGCCCTTATTGCGGTCCTCTGCCACTCCTACGGCTCCGTCGTCTGCGCCCGGGCCGCCCCTGGGCTGCGCGCCGACGCCCTGGTCCTGTACGGCAGCCCCGGCACCGGCGCCCACGACGTCGGGCAGCTGCACACCCGCGCCGCCGTCTGGGCGGGCCGGGCGTCGGGCGACTGGATCGCCGACGTGCCCCATCTGCGGCTTCCGCTCCTGGTCGCCACCGTCGGGTTCGGCACCGACCCGGTGTCGAAGCCGTTCGGGGCGCGGGTCTTCGACGCGGGCACCGGCGGCCACAGCGACTACCTGAAGCCCGGCTCCGTCTCCCTGCGCAACATCGCCCTGATCGCCTCCGGCCGGACCCCGACCGAGGAGCGCCGCCATGCGTGAGCTCGCCCGGCGCATCGACGCCGCCACCCCGCCCGACCGCGACCGGGCCGTGGACGGCCTGCGGGCCTTGGCCATCCTCGGCGTGGTGCTCGGCCACTGGCTGGTCACCGCGCTGGTCGTGGACAGCGGCACCCTGCGCGCCGTCAGCCCCCTCCAGCACCTGCCCGAACTGGCGCCGGTCTCCTGGATGTTCCAGACCCTGGCCGTGTTCTTCTTCGTCGGTGGGCAGGTGGCGGCGGGCGGCCACGCCTCGGCACGCGCCCGGGGCGCCACCCACGGGCAGTGGCTTCGCGCCCGTCTGGCCCGCCTCTTCCGGCCGGTCGCGGCCGTCCTCGTGGTGTGGACGGTGGCCGTGGTCGCGCTGTTCGCCGCCGGGGCCGGCTACGACACCGTGCACGCACTGCTCAAGCTGGTCCTGTCGCCGCTCTGGTTCCTGCTGGTCTTCACCGCGCTGACGGCGGCGACCCCGCTGCTCGCCCGGATGCACCCGCTGTGGCCGCTGGCCGTCGTGCTCTACGTCGACCTGTTCCGCTTCGGGCTCGACGGCCCCGCCGCCCTCGGCTGGATCAATGTGGCGGCGGGCTGGATGGTCCCGTACTGCCTGGGCGCGCTGCGGGCGCGCGGCGGTCTGCGCTCCCGCACCACGGGCTGGGTGCTCCTCGCCGGGGGCGCCGCCGCCACCGCCGCTCTGGTGCTGTGGGCGGGCTACCCGGCGTCCATGGTCGGCGTGCCGGGCGCCGCCGTCTCCAATCTGAACCCGCCCACCCTCGCGGCCGTCGCCTTCGGCCTCGCCCAGTGCGGCGCGGCGCTGCTGCTGCTCGGCCCGCTGCGGCGGGTCCTCGCCCGCCCGGCGGCCTGGGCGGCGGCGGCCCTGCTCAACCTGTACGCGATGACCGTCTTCCTCTGGCACCAGACCGCGATGATCGCGGTCACCGCGACCGGACTGCTCGCGGGCCGCCCGCTGCCCGGTCTGCACACCGTGCCCGACGGCGCCGGCTGGGTGGTCGCCCGGCTCGCCTGGCTGCCGGTGTTCGCCGGGGCGCTGCTGGTGTGCTGGGCGGCGTTCCGCATGTACGAGCAGGGCGCCAGGCGCCCGCGCGGCGGCGGTCGGGTCGTGCGCGTGCACCGGGCGGAGAGCGAGACGGCGGTGCCGCATGCCTAGGGTGAGCGACGTGATCAAGGGGGGCGTAGCAGTGGCACGGGTGGACACGAAACGGCTGGTGACGGCCGTACGGGCGGGGGCGCGCGGGATGCGCGGGGAGCTGTGGACGGTGGCACGCGACCCGCTGCCGCGCCAGGGTGTGCTGGGCTGGCTGCCGCACGTCCATGTGGTGCTGTTCGCGCTCGGCGTCGGGATCGCCAACGGGGTGGAGTACACCTACGCGGCGGGGCCGGCCAAGGCCGCCGTCGCGGTGTGCGCCGTGGCCCAGGCCGGAGCCGTGATCATGGCGCTCTCCCGCCCGGTGGCCGCCTGGTGGCTCTCCACGGCCGCGCTCTTCGTATCGGCGGAGTCCGTGGGTGCCACCGTCCCCGAGGGCCGGGTGTGGCCGTGGAGCATCGCCGGGATCGCGCTGCACACGGTGGTGCTGCTCCTGCTGTCGCTGCGGGTCCGGCCCCGGGCCGCCGCCGCGGCGCTGGCGATCACCGTCGGGTCGGGGCTGCTCGACCTGGCCCTCTCGGGCCGGAGCCACAACCAGGACGTCACCCGGGCCGCCATCGCCTTCGGGATCGCCGTGGTGGTCGGAGCGTCGCTGCGCATCAGCCGGGTGGCCCGCTCCCGGCTGGTCGAGCAGGAGGTGCTCACCGCCGACGAACGGGCCCGGCGCACCCTCCTGGAGGAGCGCGGCCGCATCGCCCGCGAGCTGCACGACGTGGTCGCCCACCACATGTCGGTGATCTCCATCCAGGCCCAGGTCGCCCCGCACCTGGTGGCCGATCCGCCCGCGGAGCTCACGGAGAACCTGGCGGGCATCCGCGAGAACGCCGTCCAGGCGCTCACCGAACTGCGCCGCGTCCTGGGCGTGCTGCGCTCGGCGGACCCGGAGGCGGAGGGCGTACGGCACGCTCCGCAGCCCACCCTCGACCGGCTCGGCGAACTGGTCGCCAATGTGCGGGCCGCCGGTCTGGAGGTGGCCACCGAGACCACGGGCACCGCGCGCCCGCTCTCTCCGGGCGTCGGGCTCTCGGCGTTCCGTATCGTCCAGGAGGCGCTGAGCAACGCGATGCGGCACGCGCCCGGGGCGAGCGTGCGGGTGGCGATCGGCTACCACCCGTCCTCGGTCACCGTCCGCGTCACCAACTCCCGGCCCACCGGGACCGCCCCGCCCTCGCCGGGCACCGGCCACGGCCTGCTGGGGATGCGGGAGCGGGCTGCGATGCTGGGGGGCGAACTGGCCACCGGGGCAACCCCGGAGGGCGGCTACGAGATCACGGCCCTCCTGCCCACGGCCCGCACCACCACCTCCACGAACCCCACCGAGGAAACCCCATGACGACGCCCGCCATCCGCGTCCTGATCGCCGACGACCAGATGATGGTCCGGCAGGGTCTGACGGTGCTGCTCAACGCCGAACCCAGCATCGAGGTGGTCGGCCAGGCGGTCGACGGCCTCGACGCCGTGGCCAAGGTCGCCGAACTGGCCCCCGACGTCGTCCTGATGGACGTCCGCATGCCCGAGCTCGGCGGCATCGAGGCCACCCGCCGCGTCACCGCCCCCGCCGACGCCACGGTCAAGGTCCTCATCCTGACCACCTTCGACCTGGACGAGTACGTGTACGAGGCCCTGCGCGCGGGCGCCTCCGGCTTCCTCCTGAAGGACGCCTCCGCCGCCGAACTGGCCCACGCGGTAAGGGTGGTGGCGGCCGGCGACGCCCTGCTCTCGCCGGGTGTGACCAAGCGCCTGATAGCCGAGTTCTCCCGCACCGTCGGCGCCCCCCGCGCCCCGCTGAAGGACCGCGTGGCCACCCTGACCGAACGCGAGACGGAGGTCCTGTCCCTGATCGCCCAGGGCCTCTCCAACGCGGAGATCGCCGCAGCGTTGACGGTGGCCGAGCAGACGGTGAAAACCCACGTCAGCCGCATCCTGGTCAAACTCGCCCTCCGCGACCGCACCCAGGCCGCGGTCTTCGCGTACGAGACGGGGCTGGTGCGGCCCACGGGGTACTGAGGGGCGGGTGCCGGGGGAGCGGACAGGGCTCACATGCCGGGGTGTCGTCAGGCTCCGCCTGGGGCCGGGGCGAGGACGCAGAACTCGTGGCCCTCCGGGTCGGCCAGGCACGTCCTCGGGACGTCGCCCTGGCCCACGTCGACGGGCGTCGCACCGAGAGCCTTCAGGCGCGCGACCAACTCCGCCTGATGGGCCGCGGAGGTGGCGGCGAGATCGAGGTGCACCCGGTTCTTTGCTGTCGTCTTGGGTTCCGGGACGGTGACGACGTCGACGTCGACGCAGACGGCGACCGGGTCCGGTCAGACGAAGCCGCCACCGGGTTCCACGTTGGTCACGCCAGGTCCCTCGCTGGAAACACCCCAGCCGAGCGCCTCCGCCCAGAACCGGCCGACCGCCGAGTCGTCAAGAGCCTGCATGTTCACCTGAACGGGGCGCAGTGCCATGCCGTTGATCTTATGCACCCGTCTGCCACGACCATTCACGGGAGAGCGGCGGCGGCTCGAAAGGACCTTTGCATAAAACTGCATAGATGCGTATAGTCATGCCATCGACGAGGAGGCTTCGATGGCGGTACGAGCGGCAGTGGCCGGGGCGAGTGGGTATGCGGGCGGGGAACTGCTGCGGCTGCTCATCGCGCACCCCGGTGTCGAGATCGGCGCCCTGACCGGGAACAGCAACGCCGGGCAGCGGCTCGGCGCGCTGCAGCCGCACCTGCTGCCGCTGGCCGGACGTGTGCTTGAGCCGACCACCGTCGAGGTGCTCGCCCGCGACCACGACGTCGTGTTCCTGGCGCTGCCGCACGGGCAGTCCGCCGCCGTCGCCGAGCAGCTCGGCGACGAGGTGCTGGTCGTGGACATGGGAGCCGACTTCAGGCTGAAGGACGCCGCCGACTGGGAGAAGTTCTACGGCTCGCCGCACGCCGGGACCTGGCCCTACGGGCTGCCCGAACTGCCGGGCGGCCGCGCCGCGCTGGAGGGGTCCAGGCGCATCGCGGTCCCCGGTTGCTACCCCACCGCCGTCTCGCTGGCGCTCTTCCCCGCGTACGAGAGCGGCATCGCCGAGCCGGAGGCCGTGATCGTCGCGGCCTCCGGCACCTCCGGCGCGGGCAAGGCCCCCAAGCCGCACCTGCTCGGCAGCGAGGTGATGGGGTCGATGTCGCCGTACGGCGTCGGCGGCGGCCACCGCCACACCCCCGAGATGATCCAGAACCTGAGCGCGGCCGCCGGGGAGCTCGTCACCGTCTCCTTCACGCCGACCCTCGCCCCCATGGCCCGCGGCATCCTCGCCACCTGCTCCGCCAAGGCGAAGCCGGGGGTGGGCGCCGAGGCCGTACGGGCGGCGTACCGGAAGGCGTTCGCCGACGAGCCGTTCGTCCACCTGCTCCCCGAGGGGCAGTGGCCCGCCACCGCGTCCGTGTACGGCTCCAACGCCGTGCAGATCCAGGTCGCGTACGACGAGAGCGCCCACCGGATCGTGGTGGTCGCCGCCCTCGACAACCTGACCAAGGGCACCGCGGGCGCCGCGGTGCAGAGCATGAACATCGCCCTGGGGCTCGACGAGACCACGGGCCTGACCACGATCGGAGTCGCTCCGTGAGCTGGGGGCACCTCCCAGCGGTAGCTGGGGGAGCACGCGCGGCCACCGGTCCGCAGTCGACGAGGAAAGCCGCAGCGGCGCGCCGCGCGGGCGGAGAAGCGAACGAGGAGACACAGTGAGCGTGACGGCAGCCAAGGGATTCACGGCGGCGGGCATCGCCGCCGGGATCAAGGAGAACGGCAACCCGGACCTGGCCCTCGTGGTCAACACCGGGCCCCGCCGAGCCGCCGCCGGCGTCTTCACCTCCAATCGCGTCAAGGCAGCTCCCGTCCTGTGGTCGGAGCAGGTCCTGAAGGGCGGGGCGGTCACCGCCGTCGTCCTCAACTCCGGTGGCGCCAACGCCTGTACGGGACCGAAGGGCTTCCAGGACACCCACGCCACCGCCGAGAAGGTGGCCGAGGTGCTGGAGGGCCACAGCGCGGGCGAGGTCGCCGTCGCGTCGACGGGGCTCATCGGCGTACTGCTCCCGATGGACAAGCTGCTGCCGGGCATCGAGAAGGCCGCTGCTGAGCTCTCCGCGCACGGCGGCGAGAAGGCCGCCATCGCCATCAAGACCACCGACACCGTCCACAAGACGTCCGTCGTGACCAAGGACGGCTGGACCGTCGGCGGTATGGCCAAGGGTGCCGGCATGCTCGCCCCCGGCCTCGCCACCATGCTCGTCGTCCTCACCACCGACGCCGACCTGGACACCCCGGTCCTGGACCGCGCCCTGCGCGACGCCACCCGCACCACCTTCGACCGGGTCGACTCCGACGGCTGCATGTCCACCAACGACACCGTGCTGCTGCTCGCCTCCGGCGCCTCCGAAGCCGCCCCGGAGTACGCGGAGTTCGCCGAGGCCGTACGGACCGTCTGCGACGACCTCGCCCGGCAGCTCATCGGGGACGCCGAGGGCGCCAGCAAGGACATCCGCATCGAGGTGGTGAACGCGGCGAGCGAGGACGACGCCGTCGAGGTCGGGCGTTCCATCGCCCGCAACAACCTCCTCAAGTGCGCCATCCACGGCGAGGACCCCAATTGGGGCCGGGTGCTCTCCGCCATCGGCACCACCAAGGCGGCCTTCGACCCCGGCCTGCTGAACGTCGCCATCAACGGCGTGTGGGTCTGCAAGAACGGTTCTGTCGGAGAGGACCGCGACCTCGTCGACATGCGCTACCGGGAGGTCCGGATCACCGCCGACCTCGCCGCCGGATCCGCCGAGCCCGTCGTCATCTGGGCCAACGACCTCACCGCCGACTACGTCCACGAGAACAGCGCGTACAGCTCATGAGCACCCGCAAGCACACCGCGCTCCCGAAGGCGCAGATCCTCATCGAGGCGCTGCCGTGGCTGACCCGCCACCACGGCAGGACCGTCGTCATCAAGTTCGGCGGCAACGCCATGGTCGACGAGGCGCTCAAGGCCGCCTTCGCCCAGGACGTCGTCTTCCTGCGGCACGCCGGCCTCAAGCCCGTCGTGGTGCACGGCGGCGGCCCCCAGATCAGCGCCCAGCTCGACAAACACGGCCTGGTCAGCGAGTTCAAGGCGGGCCTTCGCGTCACCACGCCCGAGGCCATGGACGTCGTACGGATGGTGCTCGCCGGGCAGGTCCAGCGCGAGCTCGTCGGGCTGCTCAACCAGCACGGCCCGCTCGCCGTCGGAATGACCGGCGAGGACGCCCACACCATCACCGCCACCCAGCACCGCCCCGAGATCGACGGCGAGCTCGTCGACATCGGCCGGGTCGGTGAGATCACCGCGATCGACACCGGCGCCATCGAGGCGCTGCTCGACAACGGCCGGATCCCGGTCATCTCCTCGATCGCCCGCTCCCAGGACGACGGACATGTCTACAACGTCAATGCTGATACGGCGGCTGCGGCTCTTGCGGCTGCGCTGGGCGCCGAGACCCTGATGGTCCTCACCGACGTCGAGGGCCTGTACGAGGACTGGCCGCACAGCGACGAGGTCATCAGCAGGCTCACCGCGAGCCAGCTGGAGAAGCTGCTGCCCGACCTCTCCAGCGGCATGGTCCCCAAGATGGAGGGCTGTCTGTTCGCCGTGCGCAACGGCGTCACCACCGCACGCGTGATCGACGGCCGCGTCCCGCACTCCATCCTTCTTGAGATCTTCACGGACGAGGGCATCGGCACGATGGTCGTGCCCGACAACCAGCAGGGGGAAGCGCAGTGACCGGTCAGGAGCTGGCCCAGCGCTGGCAGCGGGTCATGACGGACAACTACGGCACCCCGGGCCTGGCGCTCGTGCGCGGCGCGGGCGCCAGGGTGTGGGACGCGGACGGCACCGAGTACACCGACTTCGTCGGCGGCATCGCGGTCAACGCCCTCGGCCACGGCCATCCGGCCGTCGTCGAGGCGGTGTCCCGCCAGATCGCCTCGCTCGGCCATGTCTCCAACCTGTACATCGCCGAGCCCCCGCTGGCGCTCGCCGAGCGGCTGATCGAGCTCTTCGGGCGGCCGGGCCGGGTCTTCTTCTGCAACTCGGGCGCCGAGGCCAACGAAGGCGCCTTCAAGATCGGGCGGCTGACCGGGCGCGGGCACATGGTCGCGACCGACGGCGGCTTCCACGGCCGGACGATGGGCGCGCTCTCCCTGACGGGCCAGCCGAAGAAGCAGGAGCCCTTCCGCCCGCTGCCCGGCGACGTCACGCACGTGCCGTACGGGGACATCGAGGCGCTGCGGGCCGCGGTCACCGAGGAGACCGCGCTGGTCGTCATCGAGCCCATCCAGGGCGAGAACGGCGTGGTCGTACCGCCCAAGGGCTATCTGCGGGCGGCCCGCGAGATCACCGCGGCCACCGGCACGCTGCTCGTCCTGGACGAGGTGCAGACCGGCATCGGCCGCACCGGCACCTGGTTCGAGTACCAGCAGCACGAGGGCGTCCTGCCCGACCTCGTCACCCTGGCCAAGGGCCTCGGCGGCGGTCTGCCCATCGGCGCCACCGTCGCCTTCGGCCCGGCCGCCGACCTCCTGAAGCCCGGTCAGCACGGTACGACCTTCGGCGGGAACCCGGTGGCGTGCGCGGCCGGAATCGCCGTTCTGGACACCCTCGCCGCCGACGGCGCCCTCGACCGCGTGAAGCGGCTGGGGGAGCGGCTGCGGGGCGGAATCGAGGCGCTGGGGCACCCGCTGGTCTCCCATGTCCGTGGCGCGGGCCTGCTGCTGGGTATCGTGCTCACCGAGGCCGTCGCAGCTCAGGTGCAGCGGGCGGCCCAGGACGCCGGCTTCCTGGTCAACGCGCCCGCCCCCGATGTCGTACGGCTCATGCCGCCGCTGATCATCGGTGACGCGGAGGTGGACGCGTTCCTCCAGTCGCTGCCCGGTGTCCTCGACGCAGTGACCAACGGGGACGGAAGATCCGGAGAATGAGACGACGATGACCGACGAGGCGCAGGACTCCGAGCCGGGCGGCCCCGCCGTACCGCAGACCCGCACCGCCCGCCACCGCCGGATCGTGGACATCCTCAACCGGCAGCCGGTGCGGTCCCAGAGCCAGCTCGCCAAGCTGCTCGCGGACGACGGGCTGAGCGTCACCCAGGCGACGCTCTCCCGCGACCTCGACGAGCTGGGCGCGGTGAAGATCCGCAACACCGGCGGCGAGCTGATCTACGCGGTGCCCAGCGAGGGTGGCTTCCGCACGCCCAAGGCCCCCCTGGGCGAGTCGGCCAAGGAGGAGCGGATGCGCAGGCTCTCCGCGGAGCTGCTGATCTCCGCGGAGGCCTCCGCCAACCTGGTGGTGCTGCGTACGCCGCCGGGCGCCGCCCAGTTCCTCGCCTCGGCCATCGACCAGGCCGAACTGCACGACATCCTCGGCACGATCGCGGGTGACGACACCCTGATGCTGATCAGCCGCGACCCGGCCGGCGGCCAGGCCCTGGCCGACCACCTGCTGCGCCTGGCGCAGAACGACCGCTAGGGCGTGTTTCGAAAGTAGCGTCGTCCGCCCGAAGGGCGGGCCCGGCGGCGTCTGGTGCGTGCGATCGCAAGGCGGAGGGTCGCCCCGACACTGGTTGTATCG
>NZ_JBVIHM010000020.1:151527-165013 GCF_055570295.1 Streptomyces sp. NPDC031265 | reverse complement strand
TTGGCCTTCTTGATCGCGCCCGCGATCGCCTTCGAGTCCACCGCGTCCACGATCAGCGCGTCGACCTTGTTGGTGATCATCGTGTCGACCTGCTGGGCCTGGACCGTCGCGTCCTGCTTGGCGTTCGCGTAGATCACCTGCCCCTTGCCCGCCGTGAGGTCCCTGACCATCTTCTCGATGAGCGGCTTGTCGAACTTCTCGTAACGCGCGGTCTGGTTCTCCGGGAGCAGCAGGCCGATCTTGAGGGCTCCGCCTTTCTTCGCCCCCGAGACCTTGGCGGGGCCCCCGGAATCCTTGGCGCTTCCACAGGCGGCGAGAGAGACGGCCATCGCGGTGGCGGTCACGGACACAGCGGCACGACGCATACGGGTGTTCATCGAGAGACCTCCCTGACATGGCCGCGTCCTCGCGGCCGAGGTGGCTGGAAGTCAACTGGGAGGCGAATGGGGCGTCAAGGAGTTGAGGGTGACCGAGACCGCAATGAGTCTTTTCATTGATTAGTCGAACAAGCAACAACTCTGAGCTGGGACGCGGCGGTTGGACCGCCGGTCCGGGGCGGGTGGGCGGGCGCGGTATGTCCGGCACCGGCGGCTCGCCCTTCAGACGAGGTTCACGGGAGCCGGAACGCGTCCGCCAGCGCGTCGGCTTGAGCCATGAGCAGGGTCCGGGCGCGGTGGCCGATCCCGCCGTACTGGCCCGACACCGCGAGGCTCACCGTGCCGTGCAGCTGCGACCAGGCGAGCACCGCGCCCGCCAGCGCCGTTCCGGCCCGGACGTCGTACGCGGGGCGCCCGGTGTGCTCCCCGACCCACGCGGCCAGCGAGTCGTCCTCGCGCACCCACCCGGCCATCTCCTCGACCGTCGGGCGGAACGCCTCGGCGGGATCCCCGGCGGCGAAGACCGCGAGGAAGGGGCCGAGGGCGGCCCGCGCGCGCTCCAGAGTGTCCGGCGGCGCGGCATACCCCGGCACCGGGGTTCCCTGGATCAGCAGATAGCGGTGCGGCTGCGCGGTGGCCCAGTCGAGGTAGGCGTCGGCGAGGGCGTGCAGCGCGGTACGGGCGTCGGTCGCGCCGGTGCCCCCGGCGTGCGCGATCGCGTGCGCCAGATCGTCGTACGCGTCCCGCATCAGATCGCCGAGCAGCTCGTCACGGCTGGCGAAGTAGCGGTAGAGCGCGGGCCCGGAGAGCCCCATGTCCTTGGCGATCCGGGTCAGCGCCACGGCCTGGGCGCCTCCCTCGGCGAGCTGTTCCAGCGCCGCCGCCTTGATCTCGGCGCGGGTCTGCTCCCGGTAGCGGGCCCGGGGACTCTTCACCTCGGCGGTCATGGGTCCTCCTGCGTGCACCCGTGTTCCTGTGCGGCGCGGTGGCCGGAGGCGGTGCCCTTGCGGCGGTCCCCTTCTCCCATGATCCTCTCGCGAGTGCGGTTCGCAATGGCTACGGGTCGTAACAAGGTCGACCGAGGCGGCGCGGGAGGGCGCGGGCGGTCCGGGTGCTGGGTAATCATTCGGATGCGTACCGTCCGCATGGCGAAGCGCGGGAGAGACCGCGTGAGAGAGCGTGAGAAAGAAGGCCGCTGGTGGCTCCGCAATCCGAGGGCGGTCTCGACCGGAGGCCGGGCGGCGCCGGTACGGCCGCCGCCGAGCCCCTGCCCGACCGCGTCCGCTGGCGGGCGCTCGCGGTGTGTCTGGTGGCAGGGTTCATGACACTGCTCGACGTGTCGATCGTCAATGTGGCCCTGCCGTCGATCCGGGTGGCGCTGGACGCCCCGGAGGCCGATCTGCAGTGGGTGCTCTCCGGATACGCGCTCGCCTTCGGCCTGTTCCTGGTCCCGGCCGGGCGGATCGGCGACGCCCGGGGCCGGCGCGCGGTGTTCATGACCGGGCTCGCCCTGTTCGTCCTCGCCTCCGCGGCCTGCGGCGCGGCGCAGTCCAGCCTGTGGCTGGTGGCGGCCCGCGCCGTCCAGGGCCTGGCCGGAGGGCTGATCTCACCGCAGATCTCGGCCCTGATCCAGCAGATGTTCTCCGGCCCCGAACGCGGCCGTGCCTTCGGGATGCTCGGCAGTGTCATCGGCATCTCCACGGCCGTGGGCCCGCTTCTCGGCGGGCTGCTCATCCACGCGGCGGGCCCGCACGAGGGCTGGCGCTGGGTGTTCTACGTCAACGTGCCGATCGGCATCGCCTGTCTGGCGCTGGCCCGGCGGCTGCTCCCCGACACCCCGTCCGCCCGCCGCATCCCGCTGCGCGGTCTGGACCCGGTCGGTGTGCTGCTGCTCGGCGCCGGGATCCTGGCGCTGCTCCTGCCGTTCGTCCAGGCGCAGCAGTGGCACGGCCCCGAGAAGTGGCTGCTCCTGGTCGTCTCCGGCGCGCTGCTCGCGGCGTTCGTGCGGTGGGAACGGCGCCAGAGCGCGCGGGGTGCGTCCCCGGTCCTCGACCTCGCCCTGTTCCGCGAGCGCAGTTACTGGCTGGGCTGCGCCCTGATCCTGCTCTACTTCGGCGGCTTCACCTCGATCTTCTTCATCACCGCGCTCTACCTGCAGGCCGGGCTGCACCTGAGCGCGCTGCTCGCGGGCCTCGCCATGACACCGTTCGCGGTGGGCTCGGGTGTCGCCGCGACCATCGGCGGCCGGCTGGTCGCCCGCTTCGGGCGCCGGCTGGTCGCGGTGGGCCTGGTCATGGTCGCCGGCGGCCTCGGCGCCACGGCGCTCGCCGTCCATCTGGCCCCGGGCAGGTCGGCGGCGTGGGCGATGACGGCCCCGCTGCTGCTCGCCGGGCTCGGCAGCGGCCTGGTCATCGCCCCCAACCAGACGCTGACGCTCTCTCAGGTCCCGGTCCGCTCGGCGGGCAGCGCGGGCGGCACCCTCCAGACCGGCCAGCGCGTCGGCTCCGCCGTGGGCATCGCCGCCGTCGGGGCGGTCTTCTTCGCCCAGCTGACGCACGCCGACTGGGCCACGGCGTACGACCGCGGGCTGCTGGTGTCACTCGCGTTCGTGCTCGGCGCGCTGCTGCTCGCGCTCGGTGACCTGAAGGCCGGTATCGGGGAGAGGTGACCGGCCGCGCGCAGCCCTTGCAGACCCCGCTCAGGCCGTCCCCTTCGCCGCCCGTACGGCCCCGCGCCACGCCAAGTCGACCGAGAGCAGGGCCGCCGGGGTGAGGTCGGCCGGAACGTCGGGCAGGAAGCCGGTGCCGAGGAGGGGGCCGGACGTGTCGGGCGCGACGGGCCGCGTGACGCCGCGCGGCGCCGCACCCCGTCGGCCCGCCCAGTGCTCGCGGGCCTCGTCCCGTACGTCCACGAGGGCTTGGAGGCGGTCGACCGGGGGCGGGGCGAAGCGGTCGCCCGCCGCGCGTGTCTGCTCCTGCCACCGGTCCTGCCAGAACTCAACCGTCCAGCCTGGCCAGCGGGACGCCATCTCGTACGCCCCGGCCTGCGCGCCGAGCAGCCACCAGCCCACCCGGCGGCGCGCCGGATCGACATGCAGCCCGGAGAACACGGCGAGCTCGCAACGGCCGTGATCCGGCGCCGAGTCGAGGCGTTCGAGGAGGGCCGGCCCCTCGGCGACCGGGTGGTCCGCGGTGGCGGCGACGAGATGGCAGCGGCCGGCGCCCACAGTGACGACCGTGGCGAGCGGATCGTCCTCGGCCAGCTCCTCGTCTCCCGGCGCGAGCGCGGCGCCCGCGTACACCTCGCCCCGCGGATCGCGCACCGCGCCCGGGTCCAGGCCCAGGTAGGCGCGCAGTTCCGCCGGACCGTCGTAGGTCCAGCGCAGCTGCCAGCCGGGCCAGGCATGGCGCAGCAGGTCGAGGGCCGCGGCCCGGTGGCGCATACAGGTGGTCGGCCCGTCCGAGGCGAAGGCGAGCAGCACCCGGCGGTGCGGGTCGACCAGGACCGCCCCCTCGCAGTGGGTGTCGTCGCGCCAGCCGTGGCGCGCCCGGTCGTGGGCGCGCAGGAACGGCAGCACGACCTCGGGGCCGGCCAGGAGGTCGAGATCGAGCCCGACCGCCCCGAAACGGGACTCGTACAGCTCGTACCGCTCGTGGTCGCCGTCCTCGGGAACGACGGCGAAGGTTGCCCAGTCGGCCATGGCGAGAGGATCTCAACCCGGTGCGGCACCCCACCAGTGGATTCCGAGCGGTGCGCGGAGTGATCCACACCACGGTCGCGCCGCCGCGCCGGACGTAGGGTGCGATCTTGTGAACAGACACATCGAGTTCCAGCGGCTGCACAACTTCCGTGACCTGGGCGGCTATCGCACCGAGGACGGCCTGACGGTGCGTTGGGGGCGGCTTTACCGCTCCGACTCGCTGGGCAAGCTCCAGGGCGAGGACTGGGAGCGGTTTCTGAGCCTGGGCGTCCGTACCGTCATCGACCTGCGCTACCCGTGGGAGATCGAGGGCAAGGGCCGCGTCCCCGAGCACGCCTCGCTGGCGTACCACAACCTCAGCATCGAGCACCGCCCGTACGACCAGGCGAGCCTCGGCGCGGACGTGGAGACCGGACGGTTCCTCGCCGACCGCTTCCTCGAAGTCGCCCACGACGGGGTCGAGGAGCTGCGCGAGGCGCTGCGGACGATAGCCGCGCCCGACGGCGGGCCGCTCGTCTTCCACTGCGCCTCAGGCAAGGACCGCACCGGTCTGCTGGCCGCGCTCGTGCTGGCCCTGCTCGGCGTACCCGAGGACGTCATCGTCGAGGACTTCACCCTCACCGAGCTCGCCACGGACCGCCTGACAGCCGACTGGCGGGCCGCCAACCCCGGCCGCGAGATCACCTGGCCGGGCTACGGCCGCGCCCCCGCCGACATCATGCGGCTGTTCCTCGCCGATCTGAGTGCGCGGCACGGGTCGGTGCGCGGTTACGCGGCCGAACGGCTCGGCGCCGACGAGGAGTTGGTGGCAGCCCTGCGCGCCGGGCTGCTGGAACCGGCGGTCGAGCCCGCCCCCGCCCCGTAACCCGGGCACGGGTCCGAGGCCACTCGGGGCACTTCTGCCCGCAACGCACCACGCCTATGGTGGGTCGTCACTTGTGTCCGGCCAAAGGGGAACTGATGGTGCGTAGGACCAGGATCATCCGGCACACCGCCGCGTTCGCGGCCGCCCTGCTGTTCGGCGCGGGCTTCGCCCCGGCCGCCGCCGCTGCCGAGAGCGGCCCGGCCGGGACGAACCCGGCCGCCGTCGCACTCGACGCCTACTGGAGCCCCGCCCGGATGGCGGCCGCGCTCCCGGGCGACACGGCCAAGGGTGCCGTGGCAGGGCCGTCGGCGCGGGCGGCGTCGCCCACGGAGGACGGGCCCCGGCCCGGCGAGTACATCCCGCCCAGCAGGAGCTTCGACGGCATCCCGCAGGCGGGCACCTTCTTCTGGACCGACGCCAATGGCACCGGGCGCACCTGCAGCGGCTCGGTGGTGCGCAGCCCCGGCCACGACCTGGTGCTGAGCGCGGGACACTGTCTGAAGGGCTACTCCGGCCCTTCGCCCCGGCGCCATCTCGCCTTCGTGCCCCAGTACCACGACGGGCTCAAGCCGTTCGGCGTCTTCCCCGTGGCGGCCGACGGCGTCTACGTCCCGCAGGAGTACTACGACCTGGGCGAGCACGCCGGGGCCGCGTACGACTTCGGTTTCGCGGTCACCGGACCCAACCAGGACGGCGCCCGCCTCCAGGACGCGGTGGGCGGCGTACACCTGCTCACCGACACGGGCTACTACCACCTTCCGGTGCGGATGATCGGTTATCCGGGCAACGCGCAGAAGCCGCTGGAGTGCTGGAGCCGGACCACCAGGTGGGCCAGCGACGACCCGGCCGACCCGGGCACCTTCCCGCGCATCGCCTGCGACGCCTTCGTGGGCGGGACCAGCGGCGGCCCGATGCTGGTGCCGTGGCCGGAAGGCTGGGCGGTGATCGGGGTCATCGGCGGCTACCACACCGGCGGCAACACCCCCCAGGTCTCCTACAGCGCCTACTTCGGCGCCGCCACCCGGGCCCTCTACCGTGCCGCGGTCAGCGGTGCTCCACCGGCGGGTCCGGCGTCCTGAATCCTGTCGGACACCTGACGGGTCAGTGCCCCAGGGCAGCCAGGCCCTTGCGGAGGTCGTCCCCGTTCATGACCGGCGTGTAGGAAACCTTGGCGCCGAGTTCCAGGAAGAACGGTTCGGAGATCTTCGGCATGTGCGACGAGTCCGACATGTCGAACACGATGAACGCCGTACGAACGCCGTTCTGGGCGGTGAAGTAGGCGGCTTCGGGGTGGAGCGCCTCCAGGGCGGATTCCACGGTCTTCTGAAGCGTGCCGTTCCTGATGGCGTCGTTGGCCTTGTCCGTGTCCATTTCAACCTTCATCAGTGTGCGCACGAAGCTCACCCCTTCCCGACCGGGTGGGTGCTCGCTTTTCGCGCACCGGTCACTCCCGGCCGCATGCATCTCCAGCGTCCCGCTTTCTGCCCCGCACCACAACGTGAGAGGTCCCGAAGCACGGCCGCGAGGCGCATTCGGACGTGCGCGTTCCGGGCCGCGCCGGGCGTCGTACAAAATGAGGGCCCAGTTCCTGTTATCCCCGTGTCCGCCAGGGGTCTCCGAACGACGGGAGCGCACGAACGACGCCAGCGGGTGAGGGAGCAGATGCACAGGGACAGCACGTCCATGCCGGAGCTGGTGGGCGCCGCGCGGACCGGCGACGCACAGGCCCAGGAGCGACTGGTCTCCGACTACCTCCCGCTCGTCTACAACGTCGTCGGCCGGGCCATGGACGGGCACGCCGACGTCGACGACGTCGTGCAGGAGACCATGTTCCACGCCCTGGAGGGGCTCGACGGGCTGCGCGAGCCGTCCCGCTTCCGGTCCTGGCTGATCGCCATCGCGATGAACCAGATACGCCACCGCTGGCGGGCCCAGCAGTACACGACCCCGGCCGGCCCCGAACAGCTGGCCGAGGCGGCCGACCCGGAACCGGACTTCGTGGACCTCACCATCCTGCGCCTCGGCCTGTCCGGGCAGCGCCGTGAAGTGGCCGAGGCGACCCGCTGGCTCGACGAGAGCGACCGCGAACTGCTCGCCCTGTGGTGGCAGGAGGCGGCGGGCGAGCTGACCCGCGCCGAACTCGCCGAGGCGATGGCCCTCACCCCGCAGCACACCGCCGTGCGCGTCCAGCGCATGAAGGCCCAGCTGGAGGTGGGCCGGATCGTGGTCCGGGCGCTCGCCGCCCGGCCGCTCTGCGACGAGCTGGCCCGGACCGTCGCCGGGTGGGACGGCCGCCCCGCTCCGGTGTGGCGCAAGCGGATCGCCCGCCACACCCGCGACTGCCGCGCCTGCTCGGGGCGGGGCTCGGGCCTGGTGCCCGCCGAGGGTCTGCTCGCCGGTCTCGCCCTGCTGGTGCCGTTGTACGGAGCCGCCCACTTCGTCCCGGGCGCCCGCCTCGCCCCGGTCGCCTCCACGGCGCCGGTGCCGGGGAGCGCCGGGCCGGGGCCGGTCACCCCGGCCAAGCCGCGCGCGTACGCGGTCGGGGGCGCCCTCGCCGTCGCCGTCGTCCTCGGGATACTGGCGGTCCTGCTGTGGCCCGATCCGCGCCCGGAGGCCAGTCCCGCCCCGCCCGCGGTGCCGCACGCCACCGCGAGCGCCACCCCGCCGTCGCCCTCCGCCACCCCCGTACCGCAGCCGACGAGGACGAGCCCGTCGCCCAGGGCGACCCCGAAGCCCGCCCGGCCCACGCCGGTCGCAGCCACCCCCGAGCAGCGGCTGCTGCGGCTGGTCAACAGCCGCCGTGGCGCGGCCGGTTGCGCACCGCTGCGCATGGACCCCCGGCTGACCACGGCGGCGGTCCGGCACGCCCGGGACATGGTGGCCCGAAACTACTACGACCACGCGAGCCCCGAGGGGCAGCACGCCGACGCCCGGATGCGGGCCGCCGGGTACCCCGTCGGGGCCTGGGCGGAGAACCTGGACCGGGGGACGGCGGATCCCGCCGCGATCGTCGACGACTGGACGGACGGCGCGATCCACCAGCAGAACATGCTCGACTGCGGATACCGCGACACGGGCGTGGCCGCCGTGCCCGGCCCCGGCGGCACGGTGTGGGTGCAGGACTTCGCGGGTTCGACGTCCTGAGGCCGGTCAAGTCCCCTGAGACTGGTTGGCCGTCCTGAGCCCGCACCGGTGCCGGGCGCGGGTCAGCTGCCGAAGTTCTGCACCCACCACGGGCCGTTGCCGCTCAGGTTCACGCCCACGCCGATGTCCTTGAAGCCGCAGTCCAGGAGGTTGGCGCGGTGGCCCGGGCTGTTCATCCAGTCGCGCATCGCGTCGGCCGGGCTCTTCGGGCCCCGGTGGATGTTCTCGCCCCACTTGTGCCAGTCGTATCCGGCGGCGCTCATACGGTCGCCCGCGTTCCGCCCCTCCGGGCTGTTGTGCTCGTAGTAGTTGCGGGCGGCCATGTCGTCGGCGTGCGCCTGGGCGGAGGTGTTGAGCCGGCGGTCCGCCTTGAAGGGCGAGCAACCCGCCTTGGCGCGCTCGGCGTTGGCGAGATCCACGACCTGCTGGACGTACGCGGCGGCGGTGCCGGTCGGCGCGTTGTTGTCCGAACGCGGCGGTGTGGTCTTGCGGGGTGCCGGGCCGCCGCCCGTGCGGCCGGTCGTCGTCGTGGTGCCCGTGCCCGTGCCGGCGTGGGTGGGGCCGGACGTGGGGGCGCTCCGGGTCGGCCTCGGCTTGGGGGAGGCGGTCTTCGTGGGGGCGCCGGAGCGTATCGGCGAGGGGGATGTGGACGGGGTGGCGGCGGCCGTGGTGGCGCCCGCGTCGAGGAGGTGCCCGGCGGGCGGGGCCGCCTGGGTCCGTACGGCATCCGCGTGGTCGTCGGAGTGCGGCCACAGAAGCGCTCCGGCGACGGCGGCGACCGCCACGGTCCCCGCCACCGCGGTGCCGACGGCCTGCCGGGACCGCTGCCGGTGCGCACGTCGGCGCCCGGCCCGGCCCTCGCTCGCCGCGGGCCGGACGTGGGGGTGGTCGTCGTGGTGCTGCATGGGGCTCCGCTCTCTGTCCGGTGCTGCCGGGGTGTCCGGCACATGGGAGAGCGGGGGGCGCCGCAGCCATAACACTTTCTCCGGGCGTGACCTGGGCCACAACGACTCGTCAGGCGCGCAGGATCGCGGGCTCCGGCCCGGCGGTGTCGGCGGTCGACGCGTTGAGCAGGCCGATCCCGGCCGCGGTGGGGGTGTGCAGGACGGCGTTGCGGTCCCGGGCCGTGCTGACCAGGCCCGCCGACCGCAGCACCGTGGTGTGTTCGCTCGCGCTCGCCGGTGAGATGCCCGCGCGGGAAGCGAGCTGACTGGTGGTCAGGCCGGGGTGCTCCGCGATCGCGCAGAGCACGGTGGCGCGGGTACGGCCGAGAAGTGCCGCGAGGGAGCGCGGCGCGGCGGTCAGGGCGCTCGCGGTGACGGTCGCGGGCAGCGGGAACCACGGCGTCCGGTCGTGGCCGATGGGGAAGCTGATCCAGGGCTGCGGCCCGGTGTCGTCGAAGAGCGGATACGCCGAACCGAAGAGCGTCGGGATGAGCAGCAGGCCCCGCCCTTCGAGACGCAGGTCGCCCTCGTGGCCGGAGGCCATGGTCAGTTCGAGCACCGGCGGATTCCAGCGCACCCGGCGCGGGTTGAGCCCCTGCAGGAGCCGCTCCATCCCACCCTCGGCGAGATGGCGCATCCGCATCGCCCGGTCGGCGTCCGCGAGTTGCTCGATCCGGGGCCAGTACGGCGCGACGAGCTGCTCGTAGGTGTCCTCGAAGACGTCGACCAGCTCCCGCACGAAAAGGGGATCCTCGGCGAGGCGGCCCGTCCACGGGGGAATCCGGTGGACCAGGCCCGCCCACTGCTCGACCTGTTCGCGCACCTGCCGCGCCGGGGTGGCGCGCACCCGCTCCCACAACTCCTGCGCGCTGCCCGGATCCACCGGCAGGAGGAACTCCAGCGACCAGCCCTTGACGGGCACCGCCTCGAAGGCGAGCCGGGTCCGTGGCGTCAGCCGGGCGAACGACTCCCGCCGCCACGCGTCGAAGCGCACCCGGTGCGTGGACTCCCGCAACACCCGCAGGGCCACGTCCAGTTCGAGCAACGGGCGCGGGCCCTCCGCCATCCGTGTACGGGCGAGGTCGTCGGCGGTGAAGTGTATGCGCAGCGTCACGTGCCCGAGCATTGCCGTCCGCCGTGTTTCGGACCAGCCCGAAACACGTCACCTCCGCGGCCCGGGGGCTGCCACGGTGGAGGTGCGCAACAACGGGGGAGTGCCGGCTGGTCCGCACCGGAAGCACGGGGGGCGGTGGACCAGCCGGCACTTGCGTGTCTGGGGCCTGGTGACTGCGAAATGTCCTTGTAATAGCGAACGACCCGGTTACTTTTATCGCGTACCGGGCGGCCGTCCTTTGTCGGCCACCGTTCCCCGAAAGGATCGAGCCCCATGCGCTACGCAGTCCTCGGCACCGGCGTCGTCGGCCGGACCATCGCCGCCAAGCTCGCCTCCCTCGGCCACGAAGTGGCCATCGGCACCCGTGACCCCAAGACCACGCTCGCCCGCACCGGGCCGGACGGCATGGGCAACCCGCCGTTCTCCGTATGGCAGCAGGAGCATCCGAGAGCGCGCCTCGAAGCGTTCGCGGACGCCGGGGCGTTCGGCGACACCGTGCTCAACACCACGGCGGGCCTGGCCAGTCTCGACGCGCTCGGCGCCGTCGGCGCGGAGAACCTCGACGGCAAGGTGCTCATCGACATCGCCAACCCGCTGGACTTCTCGCAGGGCATGCCGCCCTCGCTCGACCCGGTGAACACCGACAGCCTCGGCGAGCGGATCCAGCGGGCCTTCCCCGGGGCACGCGTCGTGAAGACGCTCAACACGATGACCACCGGCGTCATGGTCGAGCCGTCCCGGGTCTCCGGCGAGCACAACGTGTTCCTCTCCGGGGACGACGAGGACGCCAAGAAGGCCGTCGCCGCCCTGCTGATCTCCTTCGGCTGGCCCCAGCCGAGCATCATCGACCTGGGCGACATCACCACGGCGCGCGGGGCTGAAATGATGTTGCCGGTCTGGCTGCGGCTCATGGCGGTGCTGGGCCACACCGACTTCAACTTCCACATCCAGGGCGCCTGATCTCGGGTCGGCGTCCCCACGAGGCGACCATGCACGACGACAAGACGACCAGGGGCGCCGGACGGCCCCGGTCCGCGGAGAAGAACGACGCGATCCTGCGGGCCGCCGTCGACCTGCTGGCGCGCCAGGGTTACGTACGGATGACCCTGGACCAGGTCGCCGCCGCGGCGGGCGTCAGCAAGTCCACCATCCATCTGCGGTGGAAGACCAAGGCCGGCCTGCTCACCGCGGCGCTCGCCGCCGTACGGACGGCCGACGCCCCGCCCCCCTCCGGTGACGTCCGCACCGACCTCGTCGCCATCCTGCGGGACTTCGCCGCCACCATCGCGCAGGTGAACGGGATGGCGCTGATAGGCACCTGCCTCGCGGAGGAGGACCACACCCCGGAACTCCTCGCCCTGCTGCGCGCCCGCTCGGTCCTGCCCCGCCGCGCCCTGCTCCGGGAGGTTCTGGAACGGGCGCGCGAGGAGGGCGGCATCCGCCCGGACGCGGATCTGGAGGCGGCCGTCTCGGCGCTCATCGGGCCGTTCTACGCCGACTACCTGGCGGGCCGCGGCGACCACCCGGAGTGGGCCGAGCAGGCCGTCGACCTGACCCTGACGGCCCTGCGCCCAGAGGGAAACGGGAAGTAGTTCCGGGCGAGTGCCGTCAGCGGACCGCCGGTGCCGAAGGTGTACGGGACTGTTGGGCCGAGGGGCGGCCGGGCGGTTCCTCCGGTGCCCTGCTCCGCGTGCCGTTGCCCGACTCGGCGGTGCCCGGAGCCGGAACCGACGGCCCGCCCGTCCGCCCCTTCTCTGCCGGCTTCTCTGTCGGCGGGCTGCGCCCCGCCGTCGGCGTTGGCGGTCCCGGCCACAGCGGGGACGGCGAGCGCGGCCAGCAGTCCGGTGGCGGCGGCCCCTCGGGCGAAGGCGCGGCGGTGGTGCTTCGTGGTGTTCACGTAGGACGTCTCCAGGTCGGCTGAACGGCGCCGGACGACGCCCTTCACCCCTGACGACGTGCGGCGGAGGCCGGGGTTGCCGATGAGCCGAAGAAAGTTTCCGTACGTCCGAGGCGGGGGCGCGGACGCGGCGGCCCGGGCACGTCACCGCGCCCAAAGCCGGCGAGGAGCGGGCCCTCCCGCACGCCTCACCGCCCCACCAGCAGGCTCCCCACCGCCGCCACCCCCGCGCGGATCGCCCGCTCGCCCACGTTGCCGAACCCCAGCACCAGCCGGGGCGGAGCCGTCGCGCCCGTCGAGCGGCACGGGCTCATGCCGTACAGGCCGACGGACCGCGCCCGTGCTGCGGCGATCACGGCGCCCTCGTCGGCCGCACCGTCGAGGTGCGCGACGGCGTGGAAGCCCGCCGCGAGGCCGCTCACCTCGACGCCGGGCGCATGCTCGGCGAGCGCTTCGAGCAGGGCGGTGCGGCGCGCCGCGTACGTGGTGCGCATCCGGCGCAGATGCCGGTCGAAGCGGCCGGACTCGATCAGCCGCGCCAGGGCGAGCTGGTCCAGGGTGGGGCAGCCGCGGTCGCTCAGTCGCTTGTGCTCGACGACGTCCTCGGCGAGCGCGGGCGGGCAGAGCAGCCAGCCGATGCGCAGCGCGGGCGCCAGGGACTTGCTGACCGTGCCGATGGAGACCACGCGGTCCGCGGCGAGCCCCTGCACCGCCCCCACCGGCTCGCGGTCGTAGCGGAACTCCGCGTCGTAGTCGTCCTCGACGACGTACGCGTCCCGCCGCACCGCCCATTCGATGAGCTCGCGCCGCCGCCCGGGGGAGAGCACCACCCCGGTCGGCCACTGGTGGGCGGGGGTCAGCACGACCGCGCGGGCGTCCGTCGCGGCCAGTGCCCGCACGTCGACGCCGTGCGCGTCGACCGGCACCGGGACCGCTGAAAGCCCGGCCGAGGCCGCCGCCGCGGACACCGTGGCGGGTGAGCCGGGGTCCTCGTACGCCACGGTGCGCACACCCGCGCGGGCGAGGGCCCGCAGCGCGAGGACCAGGCCCTGCGCGTAGCCCGAGCAGACGACCATGCGCTCCGGGTCGGCCGCCGCCGCCCGCACCCGGCGCGCGTATCCGGCCAGCACCTCGCGCAGGGCGGAACTGCCGCGCGGGTCCCCGTAGTCGAGCGCCGCCGTCGGCATGGCACGCCCGGCTTCCCGGAGCGCCCACAGCCAGTCGTCGAGGGGGAAGGCGCCCAGGTCGGGAACGCCCCAGCGGAAGTCGGCCAGCAGCCCGGGACCGGTCCCGGGCGGCGGCGCGGGCGCCGGTGGCAGGTGCGCACCGGCCGCGGGGGGGGGGGGGGGGGGGGGGCGGGGGGGGGGGGGGGGGGGGGTGGGGGGGGTGGACGGGACCTGCCGTATCCCGCACCACTACCCCACCCTCGCAACGGGGGGGGTAAT
>NZ_JBVIHM010000020.1:97672-151517 GCF_055570295.1 Streptomyces sp. NPDC031265 | reverse complement strand
GGAGGAAAGGCGTGGAGGGGAAAGCCCCCCATTTAGGGAACACCCCATCAGAGTTCACCCACCCCCCCGTCCCCGTTCCCGGGCGGCGGCGCGGGCGCCGGTGGCGGGTGCGCACCGGCCGCGACCCGGGTCGCGGCACCGACCCGGGTCACGAGGTATCCCTCGGCCTGGAGCTGGGCGTAGCACTCCTGCACCAGGCCCCGCGACACCCCGAGGCCGAGGGAGAGTTCACGCGAGGACGGCAGCCGCTCGCCGACCTGGAGCCTCCCCGAGCGGATCGCCTCGCGCAGCTGCCGCTCCAGCTGCGCGCGCAGCTGCTCGCCGCTCTCGCGGTCGAGCGCGAGCAGCAGGCCGGGAGCGCGACCGGACCACTGGACAGCCATGGAATTGGAGCTTACCGGTGGTCCGGTCGGCCCCTAGCGTCGGCCGTATGACGACCTCCCTGCCCTCCCGTACCCCGGCTGCCCCCGCTCGACCGCCGCTCCTGACACGGGCGTTGATGCTCCGCTTCGTCAGCATGGTCGGCGCCTCGGCCAGCTTCTTCCTGCTGCTGTCCGCCGTACCGCTGTACGCGCGCGAGTCCGGCGCGGGCGGCGACACGGCGGGCCTCGCCACCGGCGCGCTGATGCTGGCCACGGTCCTGGGCGAGCTGGGCGCGCCCCGGCTCATCGCCCGCTACGGCTATCGGCCGGCGCTGGCGACGGGGCTGTTCCTGCTGGGTGCGCCCGCCCTGGCGCTGACCGTCTCCGGGACCATGGGGTGGATCGTGGGGGTGTGCTTCCTGCGCGGCCTGGGCTTCGCGCTCACCCTGGTCGCGGGTGGCGCGCTGACCGCGACGCTGATCCCGGCCGAGCGCCGGGGTGAGGGGCTCGCCCTGGTCGGCGTGGTGGGCGGGGTGCCGAATCTTGTGGCGCTTCCGCTGGGCATCTGGCTCGGCGCACATGTCGGATACGGGACGGTCTCGGTCGCCGCGGCGGCCGTCGCGCTGGTCGCGATCGCCTCCGTACCGTGGCTGCCCGACCGGGAGTTGATGCACGGTGAGTCGGTGGGCGTGCTCGCGGGGCTGCGCACCGGCGCCCTGGTGCGGCCCGGGGTGACCTTCGCCGCCACCGCCGTGGCGGCGGGCATCGTCGTCACCTTCGTCCCGCTCGCCGTTCCGTCGTCCATGAGCGCGGTGGCCACGGCGGCCCTGTTCGTACAGCCCGCCGTCTCGACGGCGGGCCGCTGGTGGGCGGGCCGCCTCGGCGACCGGCACGGCGCCGCTCGGCTCGTCCTGCCCGGTCTGCTCCTGTCGGCCGCCGGGGTGCTCCTGACCGCGCTGCTCCGCACGCCCGTCGCCGTGCTGGGCGGGGTGGCCCTGTTCGGCGCGGGCTTCGGCATCGCCCAGAACGCGAGCCTGACGCTGATGTACGCACGTGTCTCCACGGCGAGTTACGGCACGGTCAGCGCGCTGTGGAACCTGGCGTACGACGGCGGGATGGGTGTCGGCGCGGTGGGGTTCGGGGTGCTCGCGGACCGTACCGGCTACTCCTCGGCGTTCGTGCTCACCGGCGTGCTGATGCTGGTCGCGGCCGTCCCGGCGGTGCGCGACCGCCGTACCGGCCCTGCTATGCGGCGCCCGTGAGGCTGTCCACGACCGTGCCCGCGAACTCCTGGGCGAGCGGGCCGAGCGCGTCCCACTGGCGCACCGCCCAGCCCGCCGCCAGCGGCGGCAGCATCGGCAGGGGCACGAAGCGCAGGGCGCCCTGGCGGGAAGTGGTCCATCCGGGCAGCGCCGGCACCACGGCGTGGCCGAGCCCGAGTTCGGCCAGCAGGATGGCGGTGTCCCAGTCCGCGACGCTGGTCGTCGACGCCAACTGGATGTCCTGCGAGGTGAGTTGCTCCTCCAGGTGGTGGCGGGACGTCGAGTTCGCGGGCAGCTGGATGTGGCGGATCTCGGCCAGGTCCGCCACCTCGATGCTGCTCCTGCGGGCGAGGGGGTCGTCCGCGTGGACGGCGAGGACCCAGGGCAGCTCGATGACCGGGCGCTGCTCGATGCCACGCGCGGGGGTGCCGATGGTGATCCAGGCGAGGTCGGACTCGCCCGCGGCGAGGGCGCTGAAGCAGCCCCGGCTGGAGTTCTCGGTACGGAACTCCAGCTTGACGTGGGGATGCGCACGGCGGAACCGCACGACCCCGTCGGACATGAAGTGGCGCACGGTGGTTGCTCCGGTGGTGATCCGGACGGTGCCGCCGTCGCCCTCCCTCAGCTCACGGAGCTGACGCAGCGCCAGTTCCAACCGGCCGATGCCCTGGGCGGCGGCCTGTTGCAGGATGCGCCCGGCCTGGGTGGGGGCGACACCCCGGGGGCGGCGCTCCAGGAGGGGCAGGCCGAGCTCGGCCTCCAGCCGCTTGACGTGCTGGCTGACCGCCGACTGCGTACGGGACAGATCGCGCGCCACGGCGCTCAGATTGCCGCTCTCGCAGGCGGCGACGAAGACGCGGAGGTCGTCGAGAGTCATGAACTCCAAGCTATTGCTTGGATCTTTGAAAGAAAACCAGAGGATTGACTTGGGTAGCGGTCGCCCACAAGGATTTGAGCGCGGGGCGGCAACCCGTCCGTGGGCGCCGTCGGGGATCCGGACCCCGGCGGCACGGCTCACGGAGGGTGCCGACCCCCTTCTGAACCGCCGAACCAGCTGAACCGACGCCCCGCCAGATCACATAACACCAGGCCTGTTTCGCGCCTGGTGTTATTCATGAGGAATGTGTGACGCTCTGACACGGCGCAGACGGTGCAGGTGACGAAGGGACAGTCGATGGCAGCCTCGGGTCGTCCGGAGCAGGAGGACGGGTCCGCCGCACCCGAGGTGGGGCGGCGGCGGTTTCTGGGATATGTGCTCGCGGCCTCGACGCTGACGGTGGCCGCGCAGCTCGGCGAGGCGGCCGTCGCACCCGCCCGGGCCGAGGCGGCGGTCCCGTCGCTGCCCGGCCCGTCCGAGATCTACGACCTCAACGACATGCTCACGGACGCCGCCCTGCCGACGGCCGGCCTGATCAGGATCGAGGTCCACGACGACGGCACCGCCTCCTTCGTGCTGCCCCGCGCCGAGGTGGGCCAGGGCGTGACCACCTCCTCCGCCATGCTGATCGCGGAGGAGCTGGACCTGCCCCTCGACCGGATCCGGGTGACCCTGGCCGACGCGCGGCCGGAGCTGCTCTTCAACCAGATGACCGGCGGGTCGAACACCACCATCGCCACCTACACCCCGATCCGGGTGGCCGCGGCGACCGCCCGGGCGCGGCTCGTGGAGGCCGCGGCGGCCGAGTTCGGCGAAGCCGCCTCGACGCTGACCACCCGGGCCGGGGTCGTCACCTCCCCGCGCGGCAAGAGCGCCACGTACGGCGAACTGGCGGTGAAGGCCGCGAGCCGCACCACCGTCCGGATCCCGGTCACCCTGAAGAAGCCCGCGCAGTTCGGCGTCATCGGCACCCCGCGCGGCCGCATCGACGCGCTCGCGGCGGTCACCGGGCGCAAGCAGTTCGCCATGGACGTCAGCGTGCCGGGGGCGCTGCCCACGATGGTGTGCCGGCCGCCGACGATCAACGGAACGGTATGGTCGGTGGAGAACCGGGCGGACGTCCTCGCGATGCCCGGCATCACCGATGTCGTCACCGTCCCCACCGGCGTCGCCGTGCGCGGGCGGACGTTCGGGCAGTGCATCGACGCCGTACGGGCGCTGCGCGTGTCCTGGGGCCCCGGCACCGAGGAGGGCGCGTCCGACGCCACCGTCCTCAAGGAGCTGCGCGCCGCCGAACTGCCTTTGGTTGTCCCGGCGTTGGAGCCCCTGGTCCACTCCGTGGACGCGCGCTTCACGTTTCACTTTGCCAGCAACAGCGCCCTTGAGCCCAACTGCGCGGTGGCGGACGTCAGAAGCGACCGGGCCGAGATCTGGGCGTCGCTGAAGACCCCGATCACCGCGCAGGAGACCATCGCGCTCAAGCTCGGCCTGCCGCTGCCCGCCGTCAAGGTGCACGTCACCGAGGGCGGCGGTTCGTTCGGCCGCAAGCTCTTCTTCGACGCGGCTCTGGAGGCCGCCCAGATATCGAAGGCGATGGGCAAGCCCGTCAAACTGATGTGGCACCGCACGGACGACTTCCGCCAGGGCCGCACCCACCCGATGTCCACCTCCCGGGTCCGGGCGACGTACGCGCTGGGCGAGGTCCTCTCGTACGAGCAGCGGCACACCTCGGTGGCCACCGACTTCGGGCACGGGCTCGGCGAGATCATCACGTCCATGGCGGCCAAACTGCCCGTCGGTGATCTCGCCTTCTCCGAGACGATCTTCGAGCTCACCCAGCAGAGCCCGTACCACTTCGGCGTCACCACCCAGCTGCTCAGCGAGGTCGACAAGGGCTTCCACACCGGCAGCATGCGCAACATCTACTCGCCCAACGTCCGCTGCGCCCAGGAGCTCGTCGTCGACCAGCTCGCGGCGCGGATGGGCAAGGACGCCTACCGGTTCCGCCGCCAGTTCCTCAAGGAGGACCGGGCCCGGGCCGTCCTGGACAAGGTCGCCCAGGTCGGGGAGTGGGGCCGGAGCATGCCCGAGGGCACCGCGCAGGGCATCGCGCTGCATCCCGAGTACCACGGGTTCGTCGCCGTCCTCGCGGAGATCGACTGCCGCCCGGAGACGACCGGGCGCCACATCCCCGACGCGTACACCGGCCCGAGGGTCACCCGGGTCGTGTGCGCCGTCGACGTGGGGCTCGCCGTCAACCCGCGCGGCCTGGAGGCCCAGATGATGGGCGGCATCATGGACGGCATCGCCGTCACCCTCAGCTCCGGCCTCCATCTCAAGGACGGCCACTTCCTCGAAGGCAGCTGGGACAACTACTTCTACACCCGGCAGTGGAACACCCCGCCCGAGCTGGAGATCATCGTGATGCCGCCCACCGGCGACAAGCCGGGCGGGGCGGGGGAGCTGGCCGTCGCGGGCGCGATGGCGGCGGTCGCCTGCGCCTACGGCCGGGCCACCGGCACCATGCCGACCACCTTCCCGATCAACCACGACGGCCCGCTCGGCTTCGAACCGCTGCCGACCGTCCCGCCGATCCCCGCGTCCCCCACCGACGGCCTCAGCCGCGCCTACTAGGAGCATCCGTGCCTCTGCACACCTTCGTCCTCAACGGCAAGCCGGTGTCGGTGGACGTCGAGGACGACGTCCGGCTGCTCTGGGTGCTGCGCGACGTCCTCGGCGTGACCGGTCCGAAGTACGGCTGCGGCCTCGGCGTCTGCCAGGCCTGCACCAGCCACATCAACGGCAAGGCCTTCAACCCCTGTTCCGTGCGGGTCAAGGACGTCCGGCCGACCGACGAGGTCACCACCATCGAGGGCCTGCCCGCCACCGTCGGCAAGGACCTGCACCCCATGCAGGAGGCCTGGCTGGAGTACGACGTGGCCCAGTGCGGCTACTGCCAGCCCGGCCAGATCATGGCTGCCGTCGCCAAGGTCCGCCAGGCCCGCGCCGCCGGTCACGAGATCGGCGACGCGGACTTCGACGAGATACGCAACATCTGCCGCTGCGGCACCTATCACCGCATCCGCGAGGCGATCAGGGCGGGCGCGAAGAACTTCTGACGGGTTCGGCGCGGCGCGGGAAACCTCTGACATGTTCAGCGCAGGTGGCGCGCTACGATGCACGCCACGGGGGCCCGGCCAGGCCCGATATACCCGGGAGAACACGTGAAGTTCGGGCTGCTCGGTCCGCTGTCCGTCCATGACGATCAAGGGGTCGAGCGGACACTCGCGTCGCCCAAGGGCCGGGCGCTGCTGACCGCACTGCTGCTCACGCCCGGCCGTGCGGTACCGCTGGCCCGGCTGGAGACGGCGCTGTGGGGCGAGCGCCCACCGGCCACCGCCCGCGCCTCGCTCCACAACCACCTGCTGCGGCTGCGCCGTTCGCTGGGAGCGGAGACCCGGATCAGGGCGGTGCCCGGAGGCATGCTCCTGGACGTCGAGGACGGCGAGCTGGACACCCGCGTCTTCGGTGAGCGCCTCGACGCGGCCCGGGCCGCGCGCCTGGCGGAGGACTGGGACACCGTCGTACGGGAAGCGGACACCGCGCTGGCGCTGTGGCGCGGCATCCCGCTCGACGAGTTCCCGGCGCTAGCCGAAGACGAGCGCGCCCGGCTCGGGCAGTGGCAGGAGGCCCGGATGCAGGCGCTGGAATGGCGCTGCGACGCGGAGCTGCGGTGCGGTCGGCACGACGGACTGCTGCCCCAGCTGTCCCGTCTGGTCGTCGAGTTCCCGCTGCGCGAGGCCTTCCACATACAGCTCATGCGGGTGCTGCACCGCAGCGGACGGCGGGCCGAGGCGCTGGCCGTCTACCACCGGCTGCGCCGCACACTCATCGACGAACTGGGCGTCGAGCCGGGCCCCGACGCGGCCACCGCGTACCTGGACATCCTGACCGACGACGCCCCGCCGCCCGCGCAGGCCCTGGACGCCGACGCCACCGTACCGACGTCCCTGCCCCGCGACGTCGCCGCCTTCACCGGCCGCGAGCGCGAGGTCGAGGCCCTGGTCTCGGCGGTGCGCGACGGATCCGCCGGAGCCTCCGGCGTGGTCGGCATCCACGCCGTCGACGGCATGCCGGGAGTGGGCAAGACCGCGTTCGCCGTCCACGTCGCCCACCGCCTCGCGGCCGACTTTCCCGACGGCAGTCTGTTCCTTTCCCTGCACGCGCACACGCACGGAACGCCGCCCGTCGACCTCGGCACCGCGCTGACCAGCCTGTTGCTCGCCCTGGGGACCGACCCCCAGCGCATCCCGGCCGACCTCTCCGCGCGCGCCGGAATGTGGCGCGGCAAACTCGCGGGCGGGCGCTACCTCGTCCTCCTCGACGACGCCCGCGGCAGCGAACAGGTGGAGCCGCTGCTGCCCGGCACGCCGGGGTCGCTCGTCCTGATCACCAGCCGCCGACGGCTGGTCGCGCTCGCGGACGCGGTGCCGGTCACGCTGGACGTGCTGACCGAGGACCGGGCGGTACGGCTCCTCGTGGCCAAGGCCGGGCGCGCGGACCTGACGGCCCAGGACGCCGGCTGCGCCGAACTCGCCCGGCTCTGCGGACACCTGCCGCTGGCCCTGCACCTCACCGCCGCGCGGCTGCGCCACCACCGCGCGTGGAGCGCCGAGGACGTGATCGCCGACCTGGCCGCCGCGAGCGGCCGTCTGGCGGCGCTCAGCTCCGAGAACGTCTCCGTACGGGCCGCCTTCGAGCTCTCCTACCGCGACCTCTCCCCGGACCAGCAGCTGCTCTTCCGCCGCCTGGGGCGGCAGCCGGGTCTCGACTTCGACGCGTACGCCGTCGCCGCGCTCCACGGCACGGACCTGCCGACGGCCCGCCGCCTCCTGGAGGAGCTGGAGGACCACCATCTCGTCGAGGAACCCTCGCGCGGCCGCTACCGGATGCACGACCTGGTGCGCGACTACGCGCGCGCCCTCACCGACGCGGAGCACGAGGCCGGAGACTGCGCCGACGCGGCGCAGGCCGTGGAGCGCCAGCTCGGCTACTACCTGCACACGGCCCTCGGAGCCAGTCGCTCCTTCGCCCGCTACGACACCCCGGCCCTCACTCCCCGCACCCCCGCCCCGCCGGCTCTGCCGCCGGTCGCGGAGGAGGGGCGGGCGCTCGCCTGGATGCGGGCCGAACACGCCAACCTGAGCGCGGCGGTCGCCCACGCGGCCCGCCACGGCCACGGCGAGCACGCGGTACAACTCCCCGCCGCCATGGCGGAGTTCATGCGCACCCAGGGCTACTGGGGCGACGCCCTCGCGCTGCACCGGACGGCGCTCGGCGCGGCGCTCCTGACCGAGGACCCGCTCGGTCGCGCCGTCGCGCTGCGCAACACCGCGGTCATCGAGACGCTCCAGGCCGAGTTCGAACCGGCCGAGAGCAACCTGCTGGCCGCCCTCGACATCTTCCGCGGCCTGCGGGACCCGGGCCGCGAGGCCATCGCGCTCCACGACCTCTCCTCCATCCTGCGCCGCACCGGACGCTACGAGGAGGCGCAGAGCTCGCTGCGTCACTGTCTGCGCCTGTTCGGGGAGAACCGGGACGCGCGTGGCCAAGCCCAGGTGCTCATCGAGCTGGGCCATGTCGAGCAGCTCACCGGACGCTTCGCGGAGGCGGCCGACAGCATGGGACGCGCGCTGGAACTGCACCGCGCCCTGGACAACCGCCTCGGCCAGGCCAACGCGCTCACCGCCCTCGGTGACGTACGCAAGTCGACCGGCGCGTACGCGGAATCCGTCTCCTGCCACCGCCGGGCCCTGGTGTTGTTCCGTGATCTGGGCAACGAGCTGGGCGAGGCGAACGTGCTGAGCGACCTCGGCGACGTACTGCGCCTGACCGGGGCGTACGAAGAGGCGCTGGAGAGCGTCGGGCAGGCGTCGCGCCTCTACCAATCACTCGGCGCCCGCCTGGGCGCGGCCAACGCGCTCGCGCACCTCGGCAGGATCAAGCAGCGCACCGGCAGGCTGACGGAGGCGGAGAAGGACCTCCAGGAGGCGCTCGACGCCGTCCGCTCCCTCAACAGCCGCATGGGACAGGCCTATGTGCTGACGTATCTGGCCGAGGTCCAGGTCCTGAGCGGCTGCCACGCGTACGCCCTGGAGAACGCCACCGCGAGTGTGGCGCTGTGCCGGGAGATCGGGGACCTCGGAGGCGAGGCCGAGGCGCTCAACACCCTCGGCACGGTCCAGCGGGCGGACGCGGCTCCGGCCGACGCCCTCGGCTCCCACCGGCGGGCCCTCGAACTGGCCCGTGAGGTCCGGTCGCCGTACGAGGAGGCCCGCGCCCTCGAAGGCCTCGGCGAGAGCCTCGACGAACTGGAACGGCCGGCCGAGGCCGTCGCGCATCTGACCCACGCGCTTGACCTCACCCGCGCACTCCGGGTCCCGGACGCCCAGCGCATCGAGGCCCGCATCGCGCGGGGGCGGCGGCCGCTCCAGTAGCGGTCCTGCTGTCGGCGGGCGGGCCGGGGGTCGCTCCGCCCGTCCAGTCGGGGCGACGGCATCAACCGGTGCGGCTTGAGAAACGGCGCAGGGGTGGCCGCTGACGATCTCCTCCGGAATTTGCCGCCGGCGGCGGTCCGGCCACCGAGTGCGGTGATCTCGGCGGTGATCTTCTGCGTCCCTTCCTGTTCGTGTCGGTCCGCTCCCCGTCAAGCGTTGATCACGATTCGGCAAATTTGGAACCCTTGTATCTGCTTTGTCCATCCCCGGAGGCGGAACACGACCGTCGTGCCCCGAGGGGCCGAAGCATGCCGGAGCCACTGATGTCGCACACGTCCACCAAGGCCAGGAGCGGGGCCGAGACCTATGAGTCCCGTGGCCACCGCCGCGCTTCCAAGGCCCGGCGATGGCTCGTCGCCGTGGTCTGCGTGGGGCTGCTCGGGGCGATCGCCTGGCCGGTCATGAGCTACTTCGAGATACCGCCCTTCACGGACAAGGGCGACCCCATTTCGTACGGCAAGATCGACAACAAGGGCGACGGCACCCCGCAGAAGCCGGTGGACTCCAAGACCCTGATGCCGACCGGACCGGCCGCCGACTTCAAGATCGCCAGCACGCTGGGCAACGGGACGCACGTCGGCGTTGTGAAGATCACCGGAAAGAAGTCCGGCTTCACGGGCAAGGTGTGGGTCTGGGCGCCCAAGGAGTACGACGACCCGAAGTACGACAAGAGCGGCTTCCCCGTCCTGATCGCACTCCCGGGCGGCCCCGGCTTCCCCAACAACTACTGGATGGACAACAACCTCAAGCTGGAGTCGTCCATCTCCAAGTGGGCCGAGGAGGGCAAGGGCAAACCGTTTCTGCTGGCCATGCCGGTGCTGAACCCCAAGCCCGACGACGGCGGGCTCTACTGGGACGGCAGCGACATCCCCGGCCAGCCCAAGATGGGCACCTGGCTGACCGAGGACGTGCCCGACCTCATGCGGCAGAACTTCCGCACGATCAAGTCACGCGACGGCTGGGCCTTCATGGGTTCCTCCTCCGGCGGCTTCGCCGGCCTCAAGGCCGTGCTGAAGCACCCCGACAAGTTCAAGGCCGTCATCGCCTCCGGCCCCGACATCGTCCCCGACTCGCGCTTGTGGAACGGCCACCCCAAAGAGAAGGCCGAGAACAACCCCGAGGTGCTCTCCAAGCAGCTGATCGCCGCCAAGGGGCCGGACGTGTACCTCGCCTTCCAGTACGGCACGAAGGAGTCGTCCGTCATCCCCAAGGTGAACAAGTACATCGCCACCTACGGGAACAAGGGCCCGATCCACACCCACCTCGAAGTCATCCAGGGCGGCCGACACAACGCTGTGACGTATGTGAAGGGGATGGAAGCGAGCAGCATGCAGTGGATCAGCGAACAGATCGAGGGACCCACGCCATCGCCCTGAGGCGGGAGCGGCGGCCCACCGGCCTCACGCCAGGATCTTGGCCTTGGCGCGCTCGTACTCCTCCGGAGTGATGTCGCCCTTGTCCTTGAGCGCGGAGAGTTTGCTCAGCTCCTCCACCGAACCGCCCCCGCCGGTTCCGGCCGCGTTGCGGACGTACTGCTGGAACGCGTCCTCCTGCTGCTTGAGCTGCTTCACGTCGCGCTGTCCCATGCCCTGTCCACGGGCGATGAGATAGACGAAGACACCGAGGTAGGGCAGGACGAGCACGAAGACCAGCCATCCCGCCTTGGCCCAGCCGCCGAGGCTGTGGTCGCGGAAGATGTCGGTGGCCACCTTGAAGAGCAGGAAGAACCACATCACCCACAGGAACAGCCACAGCATCGTCCAGAAGAGGTTGAGGAGTGGGTAGTCGTCCATGCCTGTCTCCGATCACGGGGGTGATCCCTTCCTACCTTCGGTAGGACGAGGTCGCACTCCGGAGGAGGGCCGCCGGGGGTCTCCTCCGCCTCCGGTGGCGGGACCGTCCGTCCCCGTCTCTCCTGAAGCAGAGGGCGGACAGGCGCCGGGCGCGCCGGGCGCCCGACAGCACCACGCGTACACCGGAGCGGCCCATGGAACGCGCAGGCCCGGGCGATCGGCGCCGCCGCCGCGCCCTCGCCGGCCATCTGCTGCGCTCGGTGGCCTCGGCGGTTCTGCTGATCGCGCTGTACTACCTGGCCCCGCTGGACCGAGGAGTCGGCGTCGGCACCGCCGTGATGCTCGTGCTGGGGCTGGCGCTCTTCGGCTGTCTCACGGCCTGGCAGATCGCCGCCATCACCCATGCGGAGTATCCGCGGCTGCGGGCGATCGAGGCGCTGGCCACCGCTGTGCCGCTCTTCCTCGTGCTGTTCTCCGCGACGTACTTCCTGTTCGCCGACAACCGGCCGTCGTCGTTCTCGGAGCCGCTGAGCCGGACCGACGCGCTGTACTTCACGGTCACGGTGTTCGCGACCGTCGGCTTCGGCGACATCGCGCCCACCACCGGCACCAGCCGTGCGCTGACCACCGTGCAGATGCTCGCGGATCTGATCGTGGTGGGCGTGATGGCCAAGGTCCTCTTCGGCGCGGTCCGCGTCGGGCTGCGCCGCCGGGGCGAGGCCCCCGAGTACCCGGAGGAGGAGCCGTGACCGCCGACGGGACGCAGCCGCAGGAGGCGGACCTGCTGAGGGGCATGCTCCGGACGCCCGGCTACCTCATGGCGCTCGTGTTGTGCGCACTCATCGGTATCCCGGTGTCCCTCGCCGCGTTCTGGTTCATGGTGGGGCTGCACGAACTGGAACACGCGCTGTGGGCCGGGCTTCCGCACACCCTGGGCTGGGACCTTCCGCCGTGGTGGTGGCCACTGCCCCTGCTCCTCTTCGCCGGGGCAGCGGTGGGTCTGGTAGCGACACGGCTGCCGGGGGCGGGCGGTCACATCCCGGCCGCGGGACTGCACGTCGGCGGCGCCTCCTCGGCCGTGCTGCCCGGTGTGCTGCTCGCCGCGGCGGCCTGTCTGCCGTTCGGCGCGGTGCTGGGGCCCGAGGCACCGCTGATCGCCCTCGGCGGCGGGCTCGCCCTCTGGTTCAGGGACCTCGCCAGGGCTTCCGCGACCCCGCAGAGCACGACGCTCCTGGGGGCGGCCGGAGCCGCCGCGGCCATCGCGGCGATCTTCGGCAACCCGCTGGTCGCCGCGGTCCTCCTGATCGAGGTCGCGGGCGTCGGCGGCCCGCAGCTCTTCGCGGTCATGCTCCCGGCCCTGCTGTCCAGCGGGGTGGGGTCCCTGGTGTTCACCGGCTTCGGGCGCTGGACCGGTCTGGAGACCGGCAGCCTGGCCCTGAAGCTGCCCACGCCCTTCCCCCGTGTGGACGCGGGTGACGTGGTCTGGGCGCTGGTCCTGGGCGTGGCCCTCACGGTCGCCCTGCACCGGGTGCTCGCGGTCGGCCGGTCGGTCGCGGCGTACGTCGCCGGTCGCGCACTGGTCCGTACGATCGGCTGCGCCCTGGGCGCCGCGGCGTGCGCCGCGCTCTACGCGCTGATCACCGGCCGCTCGCCGGCGGACGTCGCCTCGTCCGGGCAGGCCACGCTGGGCGGACTGGCCGCCGACCCGCACGCCTGGGGTGTCGGCGCGCTGCTGACGGTCCTCCTGTTCAAGAGCGCCGCCTACGCGCTCTGCCTCGGCAGTCTGCGCGGCGGACCGGTGTTCCCGGCGCTCTTCCTGGGAGCCGCCGTGGGGGTGCTGCTCGCGCCCCTGCCGGGTCTGGGAGTCGTACCGGGGATGGCGGCGGGCATGGCTGCCGCCACGACCGGTGTCCTGAGGCTGCCCGTGAGCAGTGTGGTCCTCGTGGTCCTCCTGCTGGGCGGCTCCGCCATGATGCCGGTCGTGATCCTGGCGGCCGTGGTCGCCTTCGTCACGGTGGAGCTGCTGCCGGCGCGCTGACGGCCCTGGGCCGGGGGCGTGGTCCGGGAGGCCCGGGCCCACGGCCGGCGGAAGCGCCTCCGCCCGCACAGCGACGGGTGGCGGCTGCCTGCCTCACCCGGTGGCAGCCGGCTGCCGCACCAGGTGGAGAGCCGGGCCGCCCACCGCTCCGGTTGCAGGAGGTATCTCAACCCCCTGTGTGACGCCGTACGGCAACCCCGCTCCCTATGCTGGCGTTCCGGCGGCAAACCGACACCCGCCGGAGTACGGCGACACGCGTCGCGCCACACGCGGTCGCCCCCATCCACCGGAGGCCCCATGAAGCAGGTACGCATCCTCGTCGTCGCCCTCATCAGCGCGGGAGTGCTGGGCGGCGGGGGCATGCTCGCCCCGGCCGACGCGGCCACGGCCGCCACCCGGGCGCCGAGCGCCGCCGGATGTGCGCAGACCCGGCCGTTCCTCTCCCAGGGCGACCGGGGCACCTGCGTCCGGTTCCTCCAGCAGAAGCTCACCGACCAGGGCATCAGCACCCGCGTCGACGGCATCTTCGGCAGCGGGACGACCAAGTCGGTGAAGAGCTTCCAGTACGTGTGCGGCTACCGCGGCCACGACGTGGACGGGCTGGTCGGGCCCCGCACCTGGGCCGGTCTGCTGGACCACGCCTGCGTGTGAGGAGCGGCCCAACAAGCAGGTCAGCGCGCCCGATCCACCCCAGGGTGTACATCCATGGGTCCACCGCCCGGCGCGAAGTTCGGTCGACGGGTTGATGTGGTGATTGCCGGGTTCCGGCACGCTTACGCACATGCTGAGCAACCGACATCACCTGACGGTGCGCCAAAAGACGCGAAATATGCGGAGACTGGGCTCTGTTGTGGCCACGCTCTGCCTCGCCTCCGGCGCCGCCGCGCTGTTACCGGCGCCCGCGTCCGCCGAGGCGGAATCGGACGGCAAACGGGTGGGCGACCACGGCTACACCTCGCAGATCCGCCGCACCGAGTACGGCATCCCACACGTCCTGGCCCACGACTACGGCGGCTTGGGGTACGGATACGGGTACGCGTTCGCGCAGGACAACCTGTGCCAACTCGCCGACCAGGTAATGACGTTGAGGGGCGAGCGCTCCAAGTACCTCGGCCCGACGGAGACGACCGCCGACGGCACCCCCAACCTGGCGAGCGACACCTACCACCAGGGTCTGCGGCAGGCCGGTACGGTCCGGCGGCTGCTCGACCGCCCGGCGCCGCTCGGCCCGACGCCCGAGCTGCGCCGGATGGTCGAGGGGTACGCCGCCGGGTACAACCGGTATCTGCGTGACACCGGCGCCGCTCACCTGCCGGATCCGACGTGCAAGGGCAAGCCCTGGGTCGGCCCGATCAGCGCCATGGACATCTGGAACCTCGTCTACGACGTCAACGGCGCCGCCGGGGCGACGGCGCTCAAGCAGGCCATCGCCACCGCGGCCCCGCCGACCGCTGGCAAGGCCACGAAGCCGACGAAGCCGCTACGTGGGGCGGCGGCAGCGCGCGGCGCCGGTGCGAGCGGCTCGGCCTCGACCCCGTCGACCCCGTCGAGGCGCACCGGCCCCCGCCGCGACGACCTCGGCAGCAACGGCTGGGCGCTCGGTCGTGACGTGACCCGAGGCCGCGACGGCATGCTGCTGGCCAACCCGCACCTGGCGTGGATCGGCGGGGACCGCTTCTACCAGGTGCAGTTGACGATCCCGGGCGTCATCGACGTCGCGGGCGCGAGCATCTACGGCACCCCGCTCGTCGAGATCGGCCACACCCGCGCCCTCGCCTGGACGCACACCACGAGCTACACCGACCACGCCTCGCTCTACCGCCTCACCCTCACGCCCGGCGACCCGACGAGCCACCTCGTCGACGGCAAGGCGGTGCCGATGACCCGCCGGACCGTACCGGTCACGGTCCGCGGCGCCGACGGCAAGCCCTCCACCGTCACCACCACCCTCTACACCTCCCGGTACGGGCCGGTCCTCGCCGAGGGCTGGACGCGCACCGAGGCGTACGCCCTGAGGGATGCCAACGCCGACAACCTGCGCTCGATGAACGAGTGGCTGGCGATCGGCAGGGCGCAGTCCGTGGCCCAGCTCAAGCAGGCGCACCAGACGTACCAGGGCATCCCCTGGACGTACACGATGGCCACGGACACCACCGGCACCGCGTACTTCAACGACTCCTCCGCCGTGCCGAACGTCACCGACGACCGGCTCAAGCGGTGCGCCCTGCCGGGCGAGGACCACGATGTGGCGGGCGTGCTCGATGGTTCGACCTCGGGCTGCGACTGGGGCAACGACCCCGACGCGGTCGTGCCGGGCATCTTCGGCCCCGGCCACCAGCCCCGGCTGACCCGGACCGACTACGTGGCCAACTCCAACAACGACTCGACCCTGACCAACCCCTCGGCGCCGCTGACCGGTTACCCGCGGATGTACCGCGCCGGAGTGCCGCTCGGGCCGCGCGCCCAGCTCGGGCTCCAGATGATCGCGGGCCGGCGCGACGGCACCGACGGACTCGGCACGCCGGGGTTCACCCTGTCCACGCTGCGGGCGAGCATGCTCGGTAACCGCAACTACACGGCGGAGCTGGGCCGCGACGACGCGGTCGCGATGTGCCGCGCACACCCCGTCCTGACCGCCACCGACGGCACCGAGGTGGATGTGCGCGCCGCCTGCGGCGTCCTCGCGGCCTGGGACACCCGCGACGACGCCGACAGCCGCGGCGCCGTGCTGTGGCAGGCGTTCCGCACCCAAGTGGGCGGCCGGCACCCGTGGTGGCGCGTTCCGTACGACCCGGCCCAGCCGCTCACCACCCCGCGCGGGCTCAACGGCGACGATCCGCAGGTGCGGCGCGCGCTGGCCGACGCCGTGCGCGGGCTGGCCGCCGACAAGGTGCCCCTGGACGCGCCGATAGGCAGCGTGCAGCGCTGGGCGGGGATCCCGCTGCCCGGCTGCTCCGGCGGTGAGGGCTGCTTCAACGTCGTGAACGCGTCACCCACGTCGGGCAGCGGCGGCGCCACAGGCCCGAACTCCCCGGAGGACTACGCGTCGGGCTCCAGTTTCATCATGGCCACGGAGCTGACGTCGCAGGGTCCCCGCACCCGTACGATCCTCACCTACGGGCAGTCCTCCAACCCCGAATCGCCCCACTACACCGACCAGACCGTCCTCTTCTCGCACAAGCGCTGGGTCACGGAACGGTTCACCGAGGCGGAGACAGGGTCCGATCCCCAGCTCCGGACCACGACCCTGCACGGCTGACCGGGGCGACCCGAACGGGCCGCGCCATCCCCGCAGTGGAGGAGCCGCCCGCGGAGCTGTGGCGGCGTGCGGTGCAGCGGTGGACCGACCCGTTCGTGACCGAGGCGCTCTCCGGCGCGGGCTCCGTGCGCGGCTGGGCCGAGGCCGTGAGGCGCATCGACTACCACTTCGGCTCCGACGAGGTCCGCGCCCGCATCGACCGCCGCCCGGCGTTCCCCGCGCCGACCGGAGGGTGGGGAGTCGGGCCGAGCGGCGGGCCCGCCGCGTGCTGCGAGGTGGGCGGACGGTCCCCGGCGGCGCGCCCGAAATGTGATCTGCAATCCCCCTGCCCGCAGCCAGACTTGCAGGTGAGGCGGGTCGCACCTACGGTTGGCGAGCCGTGGTGTTCGGGAAGACCGGTGCAAGACCGGAGCGGCCCTCGCCACTGTGATCGGGCCCCATGTCGTTCAGGCCATGAACGGCTTCGGGTAGCCCGTCCCGTTGTGCCACTGGGGGCCGTAAGGCCGCTGGGAAGGCGGGGACGGTGCGATACCCCGGAAGCCAGGAGACCGGCCACGGCATCTCGCTAATGATCCACGAGGTGCTGGAGCGTGAACGAATGACCCTGCCCACCCTGCCCGCCACTTTCCAGTGGCGGCGTGAGGACACCGTCCGCACCGCCTGGCTGCTGGCGGTGATCGCCGCCCTGCACGTCGTGGCGTTCGGCATACTCTTCCTGCTCGTCGTGCCCGAGCACTACGAGGTCGGCTCGAAGACGTTCGGCCTGGGCCTCGGCGTCACCGCCTACACCCTCGGCATGCGGCACGCCTTCGACGCCGATCACATCGCCGCCATCGACAACACCACCCGCAAGCTGATGGCCGACGGCAAGCGGCCGGTGTCGGTCGGCTTCTGGTTCGCGCTCGGGCACTCCAGCGTCGTGGTCGCGATGGCGGCGCTGGTCGCCGGGGGCGCGCAGCTCGCGGGCACCCTGATGAACGACGACTCGCAGACCCACCAGACCCTCGGAGTCGTCGGAACGACCGTCTCCGGATCGTTCCTCTACCTCATCGCCGCGCTCAACCTCCTCGCCCTTGTCGGCATCCTGCGGGTCTTCCGGGCCATGCGTGAGGGAACGTACGACGAGGCCGAGCTGGAACAGCACCTGGACTCACGGGGGTTCATGAACCGCCTCCTGGGCCGCTTCACCAAGTCGATCACCAGGCCCGGCCAGATGTACCCGCTGGGCTTCCTCTTCGGGCTCGGCTTCGACACCGCCACCGAGGTCACACTGATGGTGATGGCCGGCTCGGGGGCGGCCGCCGGGCTGCCCTGGTACGCCGTGCTGTGCCTGCCGCTGCTCTTCGCGGCGGGGATGAGCCTGTTCGACACCATCGACGGTACGTTCATGAACTTCGCCTACCAGTGGGCCTTCTCCAACCCGGTGCGCAAGGTGTTCTACAACCTCACCATCACCGGGCTCTCCATCGCGGTGGCCTTCCTGATCGGCACGATCGAGCTGGTGGGCGTCCTGCACGAAAAGCTCGATCTGAGCGACGGTGTCACCGGCTGGGTCGCGGACCTCGACCTGGACAACGTGGGCTTCATCATCGTCGGCCTGTTCGTCGCGGTGTGGGCCGCGGCCCTGGCGTACTGGCGGTTCGCCAAGGTCGAGCAGCGCTGGGCGGTGCGCGTCGCCGCAGCCGCCGATGCGCCCGGCCAGGGCGGGCCGGGCACGGCCCGGGACGGGGCCGCCCCGGCTGCGGACGTCATCTGAAGGCCACGACGCTGTCCGCCGCCCAGGCCGTGAACGTACGCGGTGCCCGGCCCAGGATGCGCTCCACATCCGGACTCACCTGCCGCTCCTCGGGCGTGGGTTCGCCGAGGATGCCGAGCGTGGCCTCGACCACCGGCTCCGGCATGAAACGCATCAGCAGCTCCCGCGCCTCGGCCCGGCTCTGCTCGACGAACCGCACCGCTGTCCCCAGCGCGTCACCGATCGCCCGGGCCTGCTCGCGCGGCGAGACCGGGGCCGGTCCGGTGAGTTCGTACGTCCGGCCCGCGTGGCTCCCGTCGCGCAGGGCCACGGCGGCGACCGCGGCGATGTCGGCCGGATCGATGACGGGCAGGCCGACGTCGCCGAAGGGTGCCGTGACCGTCCGCTCGGAGCGGACCGAGGGCGACCACATGTAGGCGTTGGAGGCGAACCCGCTGGGCCGCAGGACCGTCCACTGGAGGCCCGACTCCCGTACGGCGTCCTCGAAGGCGCGCAGCCGGGCGTGCGCGGGGGAGTGCGGCCGGGTGGCAGTGGCCTGCGACGACTGGAGGACGACCCGCCGGACCCCGGCGGCCCGCGCCGTGTCGAGGATGGCGTACGGGTCGAGGCCTTCGCCGTCACCGGGGACGAGGAGGTACAGCGCGTCGGCCCCGTCGAAGCCCCGCTTGAGGCTCTCGGGCCGGGCCGGATCGGCCTGCTGGAACTCCACGTTGCCCGGCATCTCCCCGGCCGGGGCGCGGCGGGAGACCGCCGTCACCCACTCGCCCGCCGAGGCCAGGGTCTGTACGAGGTGTCGTCCGACGTTCCCGGTTGCTCCGGTCACCACAATCATGATCTCTCCCTGATGGTGTGTACGGCGCGGCTCTTGATCAGTCCGCTGATCTCTCCGCGCTCGATCTGCACTCATCCTGGAAGCCAAACTGGCCATCTCCTGGCCAGTTTTCCCAAGAGAATGATCGCTATGAGAGCTGACCGTCTGGTAGCGACCCTGCTGTTCCTTCAGACGCGCGGACGCGTGACCGCGCGTGAGGTGGCGGCGGAGCTGGAGGTGTCCGAGCGCACCGCGCGCCGCGACCTGGAGGCGCTGGCCGCCGCCGGTATCCCCGTGTACTCCCAGCACGGGCGGGGCGGCGGCTGGTCCCTGGTCGGCGGGGCCCGTACCGATCTCACCGGCCTGACCGCCGCCGAGATCCGCGCGATGTTCCTGGTCGCGGGGCCGTCGGCGGACTCGCCAGAACTGCGCACCGCGCTGCGGAAGTTGGTGCGGGCCCTGCCCGCGACGCTCCGGTCCGACGCCGAGGCCGCGTCGAAGGCAGGTGTCACGGACGGCACGGACTGGTCGCGCCTGCCCGTCTCGGCGGGCACGCCCCTGCTGGACGCGCTGCAACGGGCGGTGGTGGACGGCCTGCGGATCCGGCTCGGATACGCCCGCCCCGGCAGCCCGGCCGGTACGCGCACGGTCGACCCGCTGGGCCTCGTCACCAAGGCGGGAGTCCCGTATCTCGTGGCCGGTACGGAGAAGGGAGCGCGGGGAGGAGACGAGGTGGCCGCCGGATCCGTCCACGACGGTCTGCGCATCTTCCGGCTCGACCGGATCACCTCGGTCGAGGTGACCGCGGACCCCGTCGTCCGGCCGGAGGGCTTCGATCTGGCCACGGCCTGGCGCGCCCTGGCCGCCCCGATGGAGGAGCGGATGCGGGGGGCGACCGTACGGGGACGGGCCGAGCCCGCGGCCGGGCGCGTCCTGGGGGTCCTGTTCGGCGGCCGCCTGCGCCTGGGCGGCGAACGGGCCGACGGATGGCTGGAGATGGAGATCGACGGGCCGTCCCCGGAAGTCGTGGCCGCGCAACTGGCCGGTCTCGGGGCGCGCGTGGAGATACTCGAACCCCCGCAGGCCCGCGAGCGGCTCGCGCAGCTCGCGGCCGAACTCGCCGCGCTCTACGGCCCGGTGTAGCGGTCACACAGGTGCACACACAGGTGCGCACACAGGTGCACCGGTGCACAGGGGGCCGGAACGGGGATCCGTCCCGGCCCCCACCGCCGTCACCCAGCAGCCAGCACGGCCTTGCGGTGGCTGAACGTCTCGATGGAGTAGCGACCGTGGTAGTTGCCCATGCCGCTCTCCCCGACACCGCCGAACGGCAGGTCGGATACGGTGAGATGGGCCAGCGGCAGGCCGAGGCCGAGGCCGCCCGAGGAGGTCTCGGAGGCCAGCCGCTCGCGGGTGGTCCCGGACTCGGTGAAGGCGTACAGGGCCAGCGGCTTGTCGCGGTCGTTGATGAAGTCGATGGCCTCGTCCAGGCCCGGCACCGTGACGATGGGCAGGATCGGGCCGAAGATCTCCTCCTGCATCACCGGCGCCTTGGGGTCGACATCGGCGAGGACGGTCGGCGCGAGGTACTTGGTGGCGCGGTCGCCCCGGCCGCCGGTGACGACGCGGCCCGAGTCGAGCAGCGCGCTCAGGCGGTCGAAGTGGCGCTCGTTGACGATGCGGCCGTACTCGGCGGAGGCCTGCGGGTCGGCTCCGTACAGGGCCTCGATGGCCCGGGCCAGCGCCGGTCCGAGGGCGCGGGCGGTGTCCGGGTCGGTGAGGACGTAGTCGGGTGCGACACAGGTCTGGCCCGCGTTGAGGAACTTGCCCGCGGCCAGCCGGGCCGCGACCGTGGCGATGTCGGCGTCCCGGTCGACGAACACCGGTGACTTGCCGCCCAGTTCGAGGGTGACCGGAGTGAGGTGCTGGACGGCGGCGGCCATGACGATGCGGCCGACGGTGCCGTTGCCGGTGTAGAAGATGTGGTCGAACCGCTCGGCCAGCAGCGCGGTCGTCTCCGGAATGCCGCCCTCCACCACGGCCACCGCGTCCGGGTCCAGATACTCGGGCAGCAGCCGCGCCAGCACGGCGGAGGTGGCCGGAGCCAGCTCGCTGGGCTTGACCACGACCGCGTTCCCGGCGGCCAGGGCGCCGATCATCGGGGTGAGCAGCAGCTGCGCCGGATAGTTCCAGGGCGCGATGACCAGGACGACGCCCAGCGGGTCGTACTGCGTCCACGCCGTCGCCCCGCCCAGGTGTTCCGGGACGGGCGCGGGCTCGGGGCGCAGCCACTGCGCGAGGTGGTCCAGGGTGTGGTCGATCTCCCGGACGGTGAAGCCGATCTCGGTGCGCTGGACCTCGGCGGGGCTCTTGCCGAGGTCCGCGTGGAGCGACTCCACCAGGTCCGTGCCGCGCTCGGCGAGCATCTCGCGCAGGCGTCGCAGCTGCGTGGTGCGCCACTCGACGGGCTTGGTGCGGCCGGTGCGGAAGGTGGCGCGCAGCCGGGCCACGGTCTCGGCGGGCTGCTCCGGGGTGGTGTTCATGGTGCCTCGCTGCCGGGGGAGGCGGACCCGTCGGTCCGCGCTGTCGTCGGGGTCGAGCCGGGTATCAGCTCGATGTATATGGCAACAGTTGAGGTTGGAAAATAAATTCCCCGGTGGGTCCTACGGCTCCTGCCCGCCTGCGCGTGGGCCATGCTCGCCCCGTCTGTCCGGTGGCTCGCCTTCCGTATGGGGCGGGTTCGTGAGGCATTCCCGTGGATTCACCCCGCGTATGCGAGAAGTTTCCTACCGACCAGTAGACATTGCGCCACCGGCTGATCATTCTTGGCCGTGCGCATGCCAATTCCGTGCCGCCCGTGCCGATCGCCGAGGCCCGGCGGGTCCCCCACGGCCTCCCACCATCGCGACAGAGGAGCACCAACCCCCATGCACCACACTGCTTGGACGACGCGCACGGCCGTCACGGTGGCCGCAGCGGCGACCGCCCTCATAGCCGCGCCGACCGCCTCCCAGGCGGCCCCCGCGGCGGCCCCGCACTCCGTCGTGGCCCAGGCCTCCGCCTCCGGCGGGATCGCCGCGCTCAAGGGTGTCGACTACGCGACCTGGCTGCGCGATGTCCAGGGCGTCGTGGACACCGCCCGCCCGTACCTCAAGGAGCGCATCGCCGCCTCGCCCGCGGGCGAGAAGCCGGCGATCGTCCTGGACATCGACAACACCTCGCTGGAGACGGACTTCCACCACTTCTGGACGTTCCCGACCCCGGCCATCCAGTCCGTCCGCGACCTGGTGCGCGAAGCGAGTGCCCAGGGGGTCGCCGTCTTCTTCGTGACGGCCCGCCCCGGCATCATCGAGTCCCTCACCTCGTACAACCTCAAGGCCGTCGGCTACCCCGTCACCGGCCTCTACGTACGCGATCTGCCGGACCTGTTCCACGAGGTCAGCACGTACAAGACGGAGAAGCGGGCCGAGATCGAGGCGCGCGGCTACACGGTCATCGCCAACTTCGGCAACAACACGACCGACCTGGTCGGCGGTCACGCCGAGCGCACCTTCAAGCTCCCGGACTACGACGGCAAGCTGTCCTGACCCGCTCGTAACGGACGACGGCGCCCCACGGCCCCCGCCGCGGGGCGCCGTCCTCTCTATCAGGACCGTCAGCCGAGGACCGGGAAGTTGCTGCGGAAGACGCCGCGCGGGTCGCGGTCGCGCTTGACCTGCTGGAGCCTGGCCAGCGCCTCGGGCTTGAAGGCCGCCGCAGCGGTGTCACCGGGGGAGAGGTACGTGTAGGGCTTGCGGCCGCTGATGTACGGGGCGACCGACTGGACCAGCGCCTCCTGGCGGGCGGCGATCTCGGCCCCGCGCTCCGGCGTGAACGGCACACCGAACATGGACAGCGTGTACGGCTCGGTCAGCGGGCCCTGCGGGTTCTCCGTCGGCGCGGCGAAGGCGCCGCCCAGGTGCCGGATGTGCACACCGAAGAGCGGGTCGATCGGCTCCGCGAGCAGCGCCGCCGCGACCTTGTCGTCCAGGTCGGTGAGCAGCTCGGCGCGGCTCGCGCTGGGCCCGGGCTCGGTCGGCTCGCCGGTGATCTCGCCCAGCTCGGCGACCGGCAGCATGGCCCTGGTGTCGGTGTTCGCGCCCTCGATCTCGTCGAGTGCGCTGAGCAGTGCCCGGCCCTCGGCCTCCTCGCCCAGGAAGGTGCTGTCCACGGTGACCAGCGAGGGGCCGTTCGGGATCTGGAGCAGGTTGATCCACGCGGTCAGTTCGTCCGGAGCGTTGGAGGTGATCTTGCGGAAGGCCTCAAGGACGCGGGGCGCCTGGCTGCCGTGCCAGACCACCCGGCCGCCGAACAGTGCGGGCGCGGGGTGCAGGTCGTACTCGATGGCCGTGACCAGGGCGTAGTCGCCGCTGCCGCCGCGCAGCGCCCAGAAGAGGTCGGCGTCGGAGTCGGCTGTCACCCGGGCCTGGGTGCCGTCGGCGGTGACCACCTCGAAGGCGGTGACGCTGTCGGCGGCCCAGCCGTACTTGCGCCCGAACCAGCTGAGCCCGCCACCGAGCGTGTAGCCGACCACGCTGACCAGCGGGGAGCTGCCCGGCAGCCCGGTCAGGCCGAGCGGCCCGGCCACGGCCTGGACCTGCCCGCCCAGGACGCCCGCGCCGACGCGCGCGGTGCGGGCGGCGGCGTCCACGTGCAGCTCGTCGAGTTTGCCTGTACGGAGCAGGATCACTCCCTCCACGTCACCGCTGGCGCCCCGGCCGCCGGGCTGGGGCGCCACGACGAGTCCGGCGGCCGCCGCGTAGCGCACCACAGCCGAGACGTCGTCGGCGTCGGCGGCCTCGACGACAGCCGAGACAGGCTGCTGGACCGAGAGGTTCCAGGGCTGTCGTGCCTGGTCGAAGTTGTCGTCACCGGTCAGCAGGACACGGCCGCGCACCTGTGAACGCAGTTCGGCGAGAGCGCTCGTGGTCATGGTTCTTCCCTACTTCCTCGTTCTGCGTGTGCCCCCGGAACGCACCGGCCGGCTTTCGCGATCACTTCCCTGACGGAATCGAACGGGGAAATGTGACGAGAAGGCGGAGGAAGACGGCGGGGAGGGGCGCGCGGAACCCCCCTGTCCGGGTCCCGCGCGACCGACCTCAGACCCCGTCCGGCCCGGCTCCGTCGTCCTCCGGGGCGGGCGGGGCGAGGGGCCGCAGCCACAGCCAGACCAGGAAGAACAGGCCGAGGGCGAGCATTCCGAGGCCCGTCCACAGGTTGATGTTGATGCCCTGAGCCTTGTCGAGGTCGGCGTCGGAGGCCGTCAGCCCGGCTATGGTGACGATCACTCCGTACAGGGTGAAGAGGCCGCCGATGATCCGGCGGATGTCGAAGAGCCGGGCCGCGGTGGCGGACTTCTTCTCCAGCTCGGAGACTTCGCGTTGCAGTTCAGACATGGTCCGGGCCTCCGATCAGAGCGAATAGGGCAGGTAGCAGAGCGCGGCGAGGACCACCGCTCCCCAGCCGAGCAGCGCGGGCCTGCGGTACCAGGCGCCGTCGCCCTCGGCGGGCGGCTCCTCCAGACCGGGCGAGACCGTCCCGTACACCAGACCGGCGAGCTCGGCCTCGGGCTTGGGCGCGGTGAAGAGCGTGACCACGACCATGACGATCGCGCCGGCGGCGAAGCCGACGATCGCGGAGACGAAGTTGGCGCCCTGGTCGGTGGGGATGGAGACGACGCCCTGCTTGTAGATCCAGAAGTAGTTGACCATCGCGGCCGTGGTGCCCGCGAGCAGCCCCCAGACACCGGACTTCTTCGAGGCCCGCTTCCAGAACATCCCGATGACGAAGACCACGAACATCGGCACGTTGAAGAAGGAGAACAGCGTCTGGAGGTACCCCATGATGTTGGAGAAGCTGGAAGCGATGAACGCGGTGCCGATCGAGGCCAGCACACCGATCGCCGTGATCAGCCGCCCGAAGCGCAGGTAGTACGCGTCCGGCTGCCCCTTCTTCACGTACTTGGACCAGATGTCGTACGTGAAGACGGTGTTGAACGACGACACATTGGCCGCCATGCCCGCCATGAACGCGGCGAGCAGCCCGGTGACGGCTATGCCGAGCACACCGTTGGGCAGCAGCTCCTGCATCAGATACGGGATGGCGTCGTTGTATGTGAGGCCCGAGCCCGGGGTGCCGATGTTGGGCACCAGGGCGGCGGCGACCAGTCCCGGGATCATCACCAGGAAGACGATGAACATCTTGGGGAAGGCCGCGATCAGCGGGGTGCGCTGCGCCGCGCTGAGGTTCTTGGCGGAGAGGGCGCGCTGGACCTCGGCGAAGTTGGTGGTCCAGTAGCCGAAGGAGAGCACGAAGCCGAGCCCGAGGATGATCGTCAGCCAGTTGGCGCCGAGCGGGTTGCTCTGCCCGATACCGGTGCCGCCCCAGGCGGTGAGGTAGTTGTGGCCGTGCGCCGACTCCAGGTTGTCGCTGAGCGCGCCCCAGCCGCCGACCCGCTTGAGGCCGAGGACGACCAGCGGGATGAGCGCGGCGAGGATCACGAAGAACTGGAGCACTTCGTTGTAGATCGCCGAGGAGAGTCCGCCGACGGTGATGTACGCGAGCACGAAGAGCCCGGCGACGACGATGGCCACCCACTGCGGCCAGCCGAGGAGCGCCTCGACCACGATCGACAGGGCGTAGAGGTTGACGCCCGCGATCAGGATCGCGGCGAAGGCGAACAGCGCCGAGCTGAGCAGGTGCGCGGACGCGTCGAACCGCTGGAGCAGGAACTCCGGCACCGAGCGGACCTTGGAGCGGTAGTAGAAGGGCATCATCACCAGGCCGAGGAAGACCATGGCGGGGATGGCGCCGATCCAGTACCAGTGGACGACCGCCACGCCGTACTGGGCGCCGGTGGCGGCCATCCCGAGTATCTCGGTCGCACCCAGGTTGGCGGCGACGAAGGCGAGCCCGGTCACCCAGGCGGGCAGCGAGCGCCCGGAGAGGAAGAAGTCGAGGCTGGTCTTCACGCTCGCGCGGGCGGCGAAGCCGATGCCCAGAACCACGACGAAGTAGATCGCCAGAATCGTGTAGTCGAGCCCATTGGTGGGGAGCCGGAGCCCTTCGGCCAGAGATTGCATACGTACCCGCTTCGTCGCGCGAACTGATCCGAACCGGAACCTACGCCTCGACGACCAGAAACTGAACAGTTTTGTTGGAATTTTTTGTTTGATTGTGGTGGAGAGTGGGGGTGTGTGGGGGGTGGCCCGGTGTTCGCCTCGGTGGATTGTCCGGATTGTGTCGGGCCTGGGGTCGGAGAGGGAACACGATGGGTTCATGGCAGCGGAACGGGCAGCACAAGCACACCACCGCGGTCGCCGTCCGGGCCGCGGTGGGCGCCGTCACCATGAAGGACGACCCGCAGGCGGCCCGGTGGCCGTACGTGTTCGTCCTCACCGACGACTCCGGCCTGTGGGTCAACCGGTGGTCGCTGCCGTAGGCGGCAGGCGGACGGCGAACGGGCCGTCCAGGGCCGCCCATTGGAGCAGCATGACGGTCTTGGCGTCGGTGATCTCCCCGCTGCGGACCCTGTCCAGGGCCTCGGCGAAGGGGAGTTCCACGACGGCGATGTCCTCGCCCTCGGCCGCGACCCCGCCTCCTTCGGCGGTGGCGGTGCCCGGGCCGTACGGGGCCGCGAAGAAGTGCAGCCGCTCGGTGACCGAGCCGGGGCTCATATAGACCGCGAAGACCGGTTCGGGCACGCCGACGGTGTGGCCCGTCTCCTCGGCCGCTTCCCGCCGGATGGCCTCCTCCGGGCTGTCCCCGTCGAGAAGCCCGGCGGCGGTCTCGACGAGCATGCCGTCGGGGTGCCCGTTGACGTACGCGGGCAACCGGAACTGGCGCGTCAGCAGCACGGTCCTGCGGTCGGCGTCGTACAGGAGGATCGTCGCGCCGTCGCCCCGGTCGTACGTCTCGCGCTGCTCGCGGCTCCAGTGGCCGTCGCTGTGGCGGTAGTCGAAGGTGGTCTTGCGCAGGACGTACCAGTCGCAGGAGAGCACCTCGACGTCGGTGATCCGCACCTGCGGGTTGCCGGTCAGGTCGCGTCCGTGCTGGTCCAGGCCGGTGCGGCCGCGGCGGTCGGGGGTGTCGATGCCGGCGGTCATCGGGCGAGGACCGTCTCGACGCCCGCGTCCCGCAACGCCTTCAGCGTCGCCGGACCGCTGGGGTGGGTGTCGGCGTCCTCTGCCGCGGCGTCGGTGACGAAGCCGTGCACCGAGCCGAGCGGGGCGACCTGGCCGAACGCGCGGACGCCGAGTTTGGTCGCGTCGGCCACCCCGATCGTGCGGGCGGCCTGGGCGAGCCCGGCCTGCTTGACGGCCGCGTCCTCCAGTGAGAACTCCGACCAGCCGTGGTCGGCGTGGACGCCGCCGATGGACATCACGAAGCAGTCGAAGACGAGGGATTCCAGCGTGCGCAGGGCCAGGGGGCCCACCAAGGAGCACTCGCCGGGCCGGGAGCGGCCTCCCACGACGAGGAGTTCGATCCCGGGCCGGTCCGCCAGGCAGGCCGCCGCCTGGAGACTGAGCACCGCGACCGTGAGCGGGGCCCGGGCGGCCAGGTGCTCCGCGACGTGCACAGTGGTGGTTCCGGCGTCAAGCAGCACGCGCGACCCGGGCTCCACCAGCGCGGCCACCGCCGCACCGAGCCGGTCCTTCGTAGCGGCCTGCCACGCCTCGCGGGCGGCGAACCCCGCGCCCTCCTCACGGGGCGGCCCGGCGACCGCCCCGCCGTGCACCCGCCGGAGCAGCCCCTGGCGCTCCAGCGCGTCCAGATCCCGGCGCACGGTCATCTCGGACACCCCCAGTCGCTGGGAGAGTTCGGACACGGAGACCTGACCGGAGCCCTGTACGAGCCGCAGGGTCAGATCGAGACGATTGGCGACACCCATGGCCCTTTTCTAACACATAAATGTTCGATCGAACATAGAAATGGGAGAAGGGGGAGGTCCCTCCGGGGTCGGGCCGACCGACCGGTGGCGGCGAGTCGCGGGCGCGGGCGGCCTGAATCGCCCTGGTTGCATGAGCGAGCCATCGGGCCCCGGCCCCAGCGACCCCGGCCGATGGGCCCCCGGCCCCAGCCCCCGACGCCGCCGGGTTCGTGGGGCCCGCTGCCCCGCTCCGGAGGCCCGTACAACCCCCAACATGAGCGCAGGCGGTGGCCATGGGTGCTGCTGGTCATCGCCCTGCTGTCGGAGGGCGGCTGCGCGGCGGTCTTCGCGCTGTTCGCCGACGGGGTTGACCGCCACAGCCTCCGGGCCGTTCGCCGCTGCGTCGTGCAGTGACTTCTGAAGGCGGTGTTCCGCATGCCCCGCCCGCGCGCCATCGTGATGCCCGGACCAACTGGTCTGGACCATCTCGTCGTTCGTGCGGCGGTCCCGCCGTGCGGCACCGCAGTCGGGAGTGGGCGGATGCGTGGGGCGACCGTGTTACCGGGGGAGGGCGGCAACGGGTGTGAGGCTGCCGGTGGGGCGCCGCCGTTGCATCGGCTCGAGGTGCCGACTTCTGGCAGGCGGACGCCAACGGCGCGTACGACAACACCGGCTTCCGCCTCCGGGGCCACCAATACACCGACGCGCGCGGGGCGTTCACGCTGACCACCGTCGTGCCGGGGCTCTACCCGGGCCGCACCCGCCATCTCCACGTGAAGGCCCAGGCCCCCGGTCGGCCGGTGCTCACCACGCAGCTCTACTTCCCCGGCGAACCGCGCAACAACACCGACTCGCTGTTCGACGCACGGCTGCTCATGACCGTACGGGACGCGGGCGGCGCGAAGGAGGCGGCGTTCGACTTCGTGCTCGACGTGGCCCAGTCGCCGACGCCGACCGCCACGCCCACCGGCCCACCGCCCGGAACCACCTGGGCCGTCGGCACCGCCTACGGCCCGGGCGACCGCGTCGGCCACGGCGGCCGCACCTACCTCTGCCTCCTCCAGGCTCACACCGCCCAGCCGGGCTGGGAGCCGCCGAACGCGCCCGCGCTGTGGCGGGCCGCCTGACCCCACCCGGGCAGGCTCTGGCGCAAACCCCGAGGGCGCCGGGCGAACCCGTACATCCGGGTCCGCATCGCCTTGTCGGTCGTCTCGGTCTTGAACGGCGTCTTGACCTCGTACGGGTTGCAGCCCGCCGCCAGCACCTCGGCCATCACCAGTGAGGCGTCGTCGGCCTTCCAGCCGTACGAGAACGCCCAGGCGGGCTTGGTCCCGCTGGCGGCGCGCGCGTATTTGTACATCGAGATCAGACACGTCCAGTCGGTCGCCGTGGCGTGGCGCATCCCGTCGTAGTCGCCGAGGATGTCCACCTCCCATACATGGCTGACGCCCTCGGCCTTGCGTAGATAGGCTCCGTCGAGACCGACCAGGGTGGAGTACTGGTAGTCCATGGTCACGGTCTCCACGAACGTGACCAGGTCGGGGTTGACGGAGCGCCCCGCGGCGGCGATGTCGAGCTGCCACTGGAGCAGGTTGCGGTGGCGCCACTCGACGTAGCGCCGGAAGGTGAGGTTCGTGAAGTCGGCCTTGACGGGCATACTGAGGCCGGTGTCGGCCTTGAACGCTGCGGTCGCCCAGGTCGAGGTGTCGCACCAGCTCAGCGCGCCGTCGAAATAGATCGGCACGTCCGGCCAGATCGCGTCGAGGCGGGTGGCGGCGAGCGCCTTGACGCGGGTCAGGTAGTAGTCCCGCCAGGGCGAGTTGGGGCTCAGCCAGCAGCTCTCGTCTCCCGGGTCGACCCAGACGACCAGGCTGCCGTAGAAGACGTTGGGTTTGCCGTCGAGGCCGCGCTGGACCCGGTCCTTGCCGTCGCTGTTCTTGTAGAACGACGGGCCCTTCTCGCCGCCCGCGCTGATGAGCTCCATCGACGGGTAGTACATGACCACCCGGATCCCGGCGGCGTGCGCCAGCTGCACAAAGCTCCTGACCTTGCCCATGTGCTCGGTGAACTGCTGGTCCGTCAGCCAGTTCGACAAGATGGTGTCGACCTCGATGACGCTCACGTTCTGCGCCTTGAGTCCGGCGATCACCGGCTTCATGTCGAGGTTCGGGTCGGCGTCGTCGTCGAAGGTGCCGTCCGCGATGCGGGCGAAGCGGGCCCATTCGGGAAAGGAGACGCCGGCGACGGGTGTGTGGGCGGTGCCGAGCGATTCGGCCCAGACGGGGCCGGAACGCAACCCGGGAACGGGCAGCAGATTCGCCGCCATGGCCAGCCCCCCTGCACCCAGCCCCGTCCGTAATACGCTTCTTCGGCTCAGTCTCCGTCTCTCGTGCATTTAACTGTCCCCCCAGTGGTGGTCGTTTCGGCTTCGGAATACCGCGTTTTCATTGCCCGTTGCCTTTCCGGGCAATCCTGTCTGATCGTTTGCAGCACCGCGTGGATTCGCGGCAACGCGGCCGAGAGGGCTCAAATGCGACGGGTGCTTTCCGGCCGTACTTCTCCCATGAGGCGATGGAGTTCGGTCGTTTCAGCGACGCGAGCGCGGATGGCAGACTGCGATCATGACTACGGAGACGATCAACGCGGCGGCCGCGGGCGCCTGGAAACTCGGTGACCTGTCGGTCAACCGGCTGGGATTCGGCGCGATGCGCCTCACCGGCAGCGCCGCGTTCGACCTCGGCACGCCCAGCGACCGCGAGCGGTCCATCGGCGTGCTGCGGCGCGCGGTCGAACTCGGCGTCAATCACATCGACACCGCGGCCTTCTACTTCTCCCGGCTCCGGTCCGCCAACGAACTCATCAACCGGGCGCTGGCGCCCTACCCGGACGATCTGGTCATCGTCACCAAGGTCGGTCCGGGGCGCGACGCGTCGGGCGAGTGGCTGTCCTGGGCCACGCCGGAGCAGCTGCGCGGCCAGGTCGAGGAGAACCTGCGCCAGCTCGGCCGCGACCACCTCGATGTGGTCAACCTGCGCCTCAACGGGCCGGGTTCGCTCGCCGAGCACTTCGGCGCACTGGCCGAGCTGCGCGACGCCGGGCTCATCCGCCACCTGGGCATCTCCAACATCGCCCCCGAGCACCTCGCGGAGGCCCAGGCCATCGCGCCGGTGGTCTGTGTGCAGAACCGGTACGGCCTGGACAGCCGGCGTACGGGCTCCGACGAAGTGCTGCGGCTCTGCGGGGAGCAGGGCATCGCGTTCGTCCCGTTCTTCGCCATCGCCGGGGAGGGGCGCGAGAGCGGTGCGGGACAGGGAGGCGGCACGGACAGCGAGGCGGTCCTCGCGGTCGCCCGCGCTCACAGGGTGACGTCCGCACAGGTCCGCCTCGCGTGGACGCTGCGGCAGGGCGAGCACGTGCTGGCCATCCCCGGCACCGGCAACCCGGAACACCTGGTGGAGAACGTCGCCGCGGGCGCGCTGCGGCTCACGGACGAGGAGATGGAGCTGCTCGGGTCCCCGAGCTGAGGCTGCCGAGCCCCTCTCTCGATGTCCGAAATGAACCCCAGAGGGGCAGTTTCCCTCCTATGTCGCCAATCTATTCATTGGGAATGATAGGGCGGCTTAAGATTTCGTTTGGGTGCTGTCGGTGTAATTGCTATTACCGACGCAAGGAGTGAAATGGGTCACGCGGCCCCTTGTCGGCGGGCCCCCCGTGACGCGCGCATTCCGTTCCGCGCGGGGCGAGTTGGGGGTGCGGGGAGGCAGGGGCCCGCATTTCCCGCCCGTGGTGGATCTTTCTCGCGGCTGCCGTGGTGAATTGAGGTCTTGTTTCGGCCAGTCCTATTCGTTTACGGTCACCGTCAAATCCGGATGGACCGCCGAATCCTGCCGCTGTCCGGAAACCCCCCACACACGAAATGGCAGGAGCGGGGAAACCAGGTAGGCCGCCGAATCCGGAGACGGAACGGCTCGGGGTGAAGCCGCGTGCGCCGCGGCCGGGCAGCTCTCGCCCGAACCCGACAGCTCACCTCGCAGGCGAAGGAGAGGAATTCGCCATGCCCGCTACGGGTAAGCACCGCCGCCCCAAGTCCCGCACCCTGACCCGGGGCATCGCCGCCGCGGGTACGGGCGGCGCCGCGCTCATCATTCCGGTGCTCGGCGCGACCGGCGCCGGTGCCGCGCCTTCGGCGGCGCCGCACTCCGGCACCGCCGCGAAGTCCGCGCCCGCCGTCGCGGCCGCCGCGAAGGGCGCGGTGTCCGCCAAGCCGATCGTGGCGAAGAAGGCCGCTGCGACGACCTACTCCGTCGTCGCCGGGGACTGCCTCTCCAAGATCGCCCAGGACCTCGACGTCAGCGGCGGCTGGAAGAAGCTGTACCAGGACAACCGCCAGGCCATCGGCGGCAACCCGGCCCTGATCCACCCCGGCCTCGAACTGGCGGTGGGCAAGAAGGCGAAGGCTCCGGCGGCGTCCGCCGACCGTACGGCCACCTCGGCCCGGGCCGACCGTTCGGCCCGTACGACCACGCTGCCCCAGCAGGCGACCGCCGCCGTGGCGAAGACGGCGACGTACTCCGACAACCTGGACGGCTGGATCCGGCAGTCCCTGGACATCATGGCCCAGCACGGCATCCCCGGCTCCTACGACGGCATCTACCGCAACATCATGCGCGAGTCGTCGGGCAACCCGCTGGCCATCAACAACTGGGACTCCAACGCCGTGGCCGGCACGCCCTCCAAGGGCCTCCTCCAGGTCATCGACCCCACCTTCCAGGCCTTCCACGTCGCCGGCACGTCGACGGACAGCTACGACCCCGTCGCCAACATCGTCGCCGCGTGCAACTACGCGGCCAACACATACGGCTCGATCGACAACGTGAACGGCGCGTACTGACGGCGGCCGACGGTCGACGGCGGCCCCCGGTCGACTACTGAGGAGGGGACGGCCGGGGTGGCAGACCATCTGGTCCATCATGGACCAGATGGTCTGTTACGGTGAGCCGACCAGGCTCAGGGGAGGACCGTCATGCCACGCCCGACGCGCGCCGAGCTCGACGCCGAGATCGTCGAAGCCGCCGCCGAGCTCTTCACCGCGCAGGGCTACCTCGGCACCTCGGTGCAGGAGATCGCGGACCGGGTCGGCTACTCCAAGACCGGGCTGTTGCACCGGTTCCCCTCCAAGGAGCGGCTGCTCGCGGCGACGCTCATCGGGCCGCTGACCGAGTTCGCCGCCCTGCGCGCCACCTGGAGCGCCCTGCCGGACGGCCCCGAGCGGCACCGGCGGGCCTCGGCCGATCTGGTCGACCTGGCGCTGCGCCACCGCTCCCGGCTCGCCCTGCTCTTCAACTCCGGGCTGCCGGTGCTGCCCGGCGCGCTCGCCGGAGTGGAGGGCATGGGGGATCTGGGCGACCACCGCACCGAGACCCTCGCCGCCTTCGCGGACCCTGATGACCTGGAGGGCGCGATCCGGGCGCAGCTGGCCTTGACCGGCCTGGTCAGCACCGTCGCCGCACGCCAGGACGTACCGGACGACCTGCTGCGCGCCCCGCTGCTGCGGGCCTTCCGTGCCGCGTGCGGGATCTCGGCGCACCCCGTACTCCGCGAGGGTTCCGCATGAGGCCGCGGGCTGTGGCGGGCTGGGCGCTTCGGGGGTGGCGGAAGTACGCCGTCGCCGCGGTCGTCCTGGCCGGGCTGGGCGTGGCGGGCGACCGGGCCGCGGCCGCCTGGACGGAACACCGTACGGCCGACGCGTTCCAGAAGGCCCAGGGGCTCAAGGCCGCGCCGCACGTGCAGGTGCACGGCTTTCCGGTACTGACCCAGCTGGCCGGGGGAACGCTCGACCGCGTCGACATCGAAGCGTCCGACATCCCCGCGGGCCGCGACGGCGGCAGGCTCCCGATCACCACGCTGAATGTCGAGCTCGACCGTCTGCGCCGCTCATCGGACGCCTCCGAGGCCCACGCCGCCTCCGCCAAGGCCACCGCCTTCGTGTCCTACCAGGACCTGTCCGCCGCGCTCGGCGTCGAGATCGGCTACAGCCAGGACAGTACGAAGGCGGAGCCGCGCGTCGCGGCCACCGCGAGCCTGCCGCTGGTCGGCAAGGCCACGGCGAGTGCACGGGTCGACATGGCGGGCGACCACGCGCTCGCCTTCCGGTCCGTGAAGGTGGGCGACGGCCTGCCGAAGGCGATGCGGACGATCGTGACCGGCATGCTGGAGCGTGAGCTGAAGCTCGACGGCATCCCGGACGGCCTGGCGCTCAAGTCCCTCACCACGACTCCCGACGGACTCACCGCGACGCTCTCCGGCAAGGACGTCACCTTCCGCACCGACGACCGCGCCTGAGCGCCCGCCGGGCAGGTGCAACAACGGGTTTCGCGGACGCCAACCGCCTCGACGGGGCGCCGGACGTGATACGCAGACCTCAACACCCTTCGACGTCACGGAACTTCGCCGGTCGGTGACAAGAACGGTCACAAGAACAGACGGGGAGCGAGTCCATGCCCATCAAGGTGATCCTCTTCGGCGCGACCGGCATGGTCGGCCAGGGGGTGCTGCGGGAGTGCCTGCGCGACGACAGGGTCGAGAGCGTCCTCGCCGTGGGACGCACCCCGCTCGGTGCCGAGCACCCGAAACTGCGCGAACTCGTCCACCCCGACCTGGCTGCCCTGATGAGCCTGCCCGCCACCCAGGCCCAACTCACCGGATACGACGCCTGCTTCTTCTGCCTGGGCGTCTCCTCGGCGGGCATGGACGAGAACACCTACCGCCGCATCACCCACGACCTCACCCTCACGGCCGCCCGCGCCCTGTCCTCCTGGAACCCGCGCTCCACCTTCGTCTACGTCTCCGGCCAGGGCACCGACGCCACTGAGCAGGGCCGGATCAAGTGGGCCCGGATCAAGGGCAGGACGGAGAACGACCTGCTGGCGCTGGACCTGGACGCGTACATGTTCCGCCCCGGATACATCCAGCCCCTGCACGGCATCACCTCGAAGACCCGCCTCTACCGGGCCGCGTACGTGTTCACGAAGCCGCTCTACCCCGTCCTGAGACGACTGGCCCCGAACCACGTCACCACGACGGAGCAACTGGGCCGAGCGATGATCGCTGTCGCGACGGAGGGCGCCCGCGTGCATGTCCTGGAAACCAAGGACATCAACGGGACGGCGTCCCGCCTTTGACGGGACGTCAGTGCCCGCCCCGGTACACCCGCAGCCCGGGGACCTCGAACGACATCTCCGACACCTCCGGGGCGGGGGCCGGGTGGAAGCGGCCCGCGCTGACCGAGAGGTTGACGATGAGGTGGGCGTGCCAGCGGCTGCCCACTCCGCGGTGGTCGGCGAAGGCGTGGGCGCCGTTCACCCACCACGTGACCGAGCGGGCGCCGAACTCGACCCGCAGGTCGAGGAGGCCGCCGGGGGCGATGGACGGATCGCGGTAGGAGTGGTGGGCGTCCCGGACGTGGTTGGTCAGTTCCAGGAGGTCGGGGTTGTCGGGGTGGTACTCGAACACGTCGACCTCCTGGCCGCCGTCCCGCCAGGTCCAGATCGCCGGCCAGGCTCCTGTGGCGTGCGGCAGCCGGACCCGGGCCTCCAGGACGTCGCCCGCGCGCACCATGAAGTCCTCGTCGCTGCCCTCGGTGGTCAGCAGCCCCGTGCTCCACGCGCCCTCGGGGCGGCGCCTCGCCCAGAACGTGCCGGTGCGGCTGTACGCGGCGTCGGGGACCAGGTGGTCGAGTTTGTCGTCGCCGGGGTTGACCGGGCCGCCGTCCGGATACGCCCAGGAGCGGCCCGCGACCCACTGCGCGGGGGAGGTGAAGTCGGCCGTGAAGAAGGGGAGCTGCGGGGCCTCGGTGAGCACGGGCACACTCTGGCACAGGCACGGGGCCCGTCCTCGGCGCCTCACCCGGCCTCCTCACCGCCTCCTCCGCGCCACCCCGCCGCTCCTCCCCGTACCCCGAAAGTAAGCTTTACGTACGCAAACATCTGTGGCGGCAGGTTCGGGGTTGGTTGAGTGATTTTTCCTTGGGGGATCAGGGATTCCCGGGGGCGTGGCTGGGGAAGTCGGCATTTGCTGTACGGGACGGCCACACCGTGCTACGGTTGATCCAGTTGCAGTTGTGGTTCCCAAAGACTTCAAGTGCCTGGGCGGGTTTCTTCCGTCCGGCACTTTTGTATTTCCGGTGCAGTTATCCGGACGGGGCAATCATCACGGCGACGCCGGGATTCACACAGTGTGAATCCCAGGGCAATGCCCCGAAGGAGATATGACATGGCTACTGGCACCGTGAAGTGGTTCAACTCGGAAAAGGGCTTCGGCTTCATCGAGCAGGAGGGTGGCGGCCCGGACGTGTTCGCCCACTACTCGAACATCGCCACCCAGGGCTTCCGTGAGCTTCAGGAAGGCCAGAAGGTGACCTTCGACGTCACGCAGGGCCAGAAGGGCCCCCAGGCGGAGAACATCCTCCCCGCCTGACGTCGCTGAAGCGCAAGTATGACGCAGCTGGGGCCCGCACTTTGTGTACGGGCCCCAGCTCGTTGCTGTCTCCGGGCATGCGCCCCTCGCGGGGTGCGTGCCCGCCGCGCCGTGGACGGCACTCCACGGTGTGCATGACACCGGGTACCGCCGCCGCGCGCACCATCGCCCCGCCGGGGTCATCCCCTCGGGCCGGCGCGCGGCAGGTATTCCGAGGCCCGGCAACGGCCCGCAGCGTCGCGGCCGACCCGGGCTCGTTTTCGTCTTTTCTTTCGGCTCGTTCTTGCGATTCCCCGGCAGTCATATCCGCCGCGAATTCCTCGATACGTGCCATATCGAGGAAGGTTCTGTATGAACCGATCAGCTCGCACGAATGACCGCTCCTTCGGCGCCCGCAAGGGCTCCGGCTCCGGCGGCGCCCGCTACCGCGCCCAGGCCCAGGCGCAGGCGCAGAGCCGCTCCGGCGGCCGCACCCGGCGCCCCTCCGCCCCGCAGGGCGAGTTCGCGCTCCCCGCCACGCTCACCCCGGCACTGCCCGCAGCCGAGGCCTTCGCCGACCTGGACATGCCCGCCCCCCTGCTCGCGGCGCTCACCGGCGAGGGTGTGACGGTGCCGTTCCCGATCCAGGCGGCCACGCTGCCGAACTCGCTCGCGGGCCGTGACGTACTCGGCCGGGGCCGCACCGGCTCGGGCAAGACCCTCGCCTTCGGCCTCGCGCTCCTGGCCCGTACGGCGGGCAAGCGCGCCGACTCCAAGCAGCCGCTGGCCCTGATCCTCGTCCCCACCCGCGAGCTGGCCCAGCAGGTCACCGACGCGCTCACCCCGTACGCCCGGTCGCTGAGGCTGCGCCTCGCCACGGTCGTCGGCGGGATGTCGATCGGACGGCAGGCCGGGGCGCTGCGCTCGGGCGCCGAGGTCGTCGTGGCGACGCCCGGCCGCCTCAAGGACCTCGTCGAGCGCCGCGACTGCCGCCTCGACCGGGTGGACATCACCGTCCTGGACGAGGCCGACCAGATGGCCGACATGGGCTTCATGCCGCAGGTCACCGAGCTGCTGGACCTGGTGCGCCCCGGCGGGCAGCGGATGCTGTTCTCGGCCACCCTGGACCGCAATGTGGACCTGCTGGTGCGCCAGTACCTGACCGACCCGGTGGTCCACTCCGTCGACCCCTCGGCGGCCGCGGTCACCACGATGGAACACCACCTGCTGCACGTGCACGGCGCCGACAAGTACGCCACCGCCACGGAGATCGCCGCCCGCGAGGGCCGGGTGATCATGTTCCTGGACACCAAGCACGCCGTAGACCAGTTCACCAAGCACCTGATGAGCAGCGGAGTACGGGCGGCCGCGCTGCACGGCGGCAAGTCGCAGCCGCAGCGCACGCGCACCCTGGCCCAGTTCAAGGACGGGCAGGTCACCACCCTGGTGGCGACCAACGTCGCGGCCCGGGGCATCCACGTCGACGACCTCGACCTGGTCGTCAACGTCGACCCGCCCGCCGACCACAAGGACTATCTGCACCGCGGCGGCCGTACCGCCCGTGCCGGTGAGTCCGGCAGCGTCGTCACGCTGGTGACGCCCAACCAGCGCCGCGACATGACCCGGCTGATGGCGGATGCGGGCATCCGGCCGCAGATCACCCAGGTCCGCTCCGGCGAGGCCGAGCTGAACCGCATCACCGGCGCGCAGACCCCGTCGGGCGTCCCGATCGGCAACGCGCCGGCGGCCGAGCGCCCCAAGCGCGGCGGAGCCCCGTTCCGGGGCATCGGCACCACCCCCGGCCGCTCCGGCGGCAGCCGCCGGACCACCGAGGCCCAGCAACTCGCCGAGGCCCGCAAGGCGGCACGCGTACGCCGCTCGGCATAAGCCGGGGCGCCGCTCGGCCCGGGGCGTGTCGTCACATTCCCGTCGTCGCCCGAGGGCGGTCCGCGGCCTCTGGTGCGTGCTCTGGGGGTCCCCCCTGCTCGAAGAGCTCGGGGGAGTGCCGGGCGGAAGTCCTCGTACGGGACGTACTCGGGCTTTCGTCCGGTGCGGCGAGTGGGGGTCCCCCCTGCTCGAAGAGCTCGGGGGAGCGTGCCAGGCGTCGCGGGGCAGGCGGAAATTCGACGACAGGCCCTCGGGGCCGGTCGGTGCTCAGTGGGCGGGGGTGTGCGTGGGCGCCGCCGCCGGGAAGGTCTCGGTGAGCAGGGCGTCGAACAGCGTCGTGACGTCGTGTTCGCTCAGGCCCTCCGCCCGCGCCTCGCGCAGCCACTCGCCGAGCCGGGTGCGCAGCGGTGACTCCGGAGCGGTCTGCGGGGTGGCCAGCGAGCGGGTGATGAACGTCCCCGCCCCCTGGCGCACTTCGACCAGCCCGGAGCGCTCCAGCTCCCGGTAGGCCTTGAGAGTGGTGTTGGGGTTGACCTTCGTGGTGGCCGCCACCTGGGCCGCCGTCGGTAGTTTGTCGCCCTCGGCCAGCGCCCCCATGCGCAGCGCCTGCTCCACCTGGTGGACGATCTGGAGGTAGGCGGGCAGGCCGCTGCGGCGGTCCACGCGGAACACGACCATCGCACCTGCCTCCTTCGCGTCGTGGGTGTCTGGTGGATGCGAGTCCCGGGCCTCAACACCCGGGTGCTCCACCCTTCGTACCGTGGCGTACAGCCTATGCCGCCGGTTTCCCGCTCCGGGCCGGACAGGCCCTAGAACGCCTGGCGGCGGGTCCGCCACACGGCCAGTGCGAGCAGGGCCGCGGTCGCCACGGCCAGCAGAGCGGCCGCGGTCCACTGCAGGGTGGCCATCTGGTCGTAACCGAAGTAGTCCCACACCGAGTTGACGATGCCCTTCCGGGCGCGGCAGGCGTCGGAGTCGGCGTCACTGACGCAGGTACCCCACCCGTACAGCTTGCCCGAGGCGGTGCCGATCCACTGGTCCACCTGGACCGAGCCGTTGAGCACCGCCGGGTGGTCGCCGTCCAGGGGGAACGCGACCCGTCGGGGTGTGGCGAGGTGCGGCTTGAGGTAGTCGAAGGCCACCGAGAAGGCGAACGCGCCGAAGAAGGTGAGCGTCATCGCGGTCACCGCACGGCGCACCAGTGCGCCGATGACGATGCCGAGCGACGTGGTGAACAGCGCTGTCGTGAGCAGTACGGGGCCTGTGTTGTCGAAGATCGACGCTTCGAGCCAGTCGGTGGAGACGAACGGCCGGGCGGCGTGCCAGTACCAGGTCAGCAGCGCGCCCAGGACCGCGGTGGTCACCGCGACGAGCACCACGGTGAAGCCGAGCTTCCACAGCAGCCAGTGTGTCCGGGGCACCGACTGGGTGGTGACCAGCCGCGCCGTGCCGTTCTCCTGGTCCGAGGCGAGGAGCGGGGCGCCGAGGAAGACACCGAAGAGCAGCGGGAGATACCCCACGTAGCGCGCGATGCCTTCGAAGCTGTTCTCCAGCCGCAGGCGCAGGGCGCCGTCGATGTCGTCGACAGGGGTGGAGGGCCAGCCGGCGGCGTGTGCGTCGTCCAGCAGGACTCCGCGCTGGTAGATGATCCAGGCCGAGCCGAGGACGATGGCCGCCGCGCAGGCGAAGAGGACGGCCCGGTGCTGGCGTGTCACGAGCCAGAGCAGTCCGCGCAGCCTCCTGGGCTTGGTGCGGGCCGGCTCTTCGGCGACGGCGGGGCGGGTGAGCGTGCTCATACGGCGTACTCCTCTTGGTGGCCGGGAGCGGCGGCCGGGGAAAGCAGCGCGGGCGCCTCGGGGTTGCGGAGGTAGGCGAGCAGCACCTCTTCCATGCTGGGCTCGGCGAGCTGCCAGTCGCCGGTCAACGGGCCCTCGGTGCGCACCATCGCGGTGAACTGCCGTCCCGCGGTGCGGGATTCGATCACCGTGTGGGTGCTCAGCGCGATGGGCAGGCCCTGGTCCGTGGCGACCCCGGTGACCAGGGTGTGCATCGGCACCAGCTCGTCGGTCTCACCGGCCATCCGGACCCGGCCGTCGGCGAGGACGAGGAGGTAGTCGCACATGTGCTCAAGCTCGCTGAGCATGTGGGAGGACATCAGGACCGTGGTGCCGCGCTCGACGGCCTCGGACATCAGCAGCGAGCTCAGCTCGTCGCGGGCGACCGGGTCGAGATCGGCCATCGGCTCGTCCAGGAGCAGCAGTTCGGGCCGCTTGCCGAAGGCGAGCGCGAAGGCCACGCGGGTGCGCTGGCCGCCCGACAGGGTGCCGATCCGGGCATCCATCGGGATCCGCCCGGCGCGCACGATGCGCTCGGCCGCCGCCTGGTCCCAGCCCGGGTTGAGCTCCTGGCCCAGGCGCAGCGACTCGGCCACGGTGAACCGCTTGAACATCGGCTTGTCCTGGGCGAGATACGCGTACCGGGGCATGGCGGCGGGAGAGTCGGCCGGGGTGCCGAAGATCCGCAGCTCCCCGGCGCTCGGCTCGACGAGCCGGGTGGCCAGATTCAGCAGGGTGCTCTTTCCGGCGCCGTTGGGTCCCACGAGGCCGCAGATGCGCCCGGCCGGAATCCGGAAGGTGCAGTCCCGCAGGGCCCAGCCCCGTCGGTATTTCCTCCCCAGCCCACGTGCTTCCAGGGCCCACCGGGTGTCGGCCGCGCCAGGAGCGGTCATGTCGCGCACGCGCCTCCCCCCTTTCCATGATTCCACTAGTTGACTAGTGGAATCATGGTGTCCGCGACGAGGACCTGTCAAACGCGCGCGGACAACGGGAGAGCGGATCACATGGCGGCCGCCCGGGCCGCCTCCCACAGGTCGCGGGTGAGGGCGGCCGCCGGTACGGCCCGGGCGAGGCGGAAGCGGCTGCCCGCCCACAGATGGAGCCGGTCCGCGTCCCCGGCCTTGGCCGCGGCGGCGCGCAGCTCCTTGGTCAGATGGTGCACCTGCGGATACGCGTCGGGGGCGCTCGCGTCGTGCGCGTCGATGAACCGGTTGCGCAGGCCCCGCGCGGGCCGCCCGGAGAACGCGCGCGTGACCACGGTGCGGTCGAAGCGCGGGTCGACGAGGGCGTCCTGGTGCGTCCGCGAGGCCCCCGACTCGTGGGTGCGCAGATATACGGTGCCGAGCTGCGCGGCGACGGCACCGGCCGCCAGCGCGGCGGCGATGTCCTCCCCGGTGCCGAGGCCGCCCGCCGCGATCAGGGGGATCCGCACACGTTCGCGGACGGCCGCCAGCAGGTCGGGCAGCGGCAGGTCCGACGGCTCGGCCTGGGCGTCGTGGGTGGCCCGGTGGCCGCCCGCGTCCGGGCCCTGGAGGCAGAGCGCGTCCACCCCGCGGGCCTCAGCCGCCTCGGCCTCGGCGACGGTGGTGGCGGTCCCGATCAGATGGCTGCCCGCCCGGTGCAGCGCCTCGACGACGGACGCGCCGGGCAGCCCGAAGGTGAACGACACCACCGGCACGGGCTCGCGCACCAGTACGTCGAGCTTCTCGTCCCACCCGTCGTCGTCGCCCTCGTCGGTGGGCACGGGCAGGGTGATGCCGTACTCGGCGGCCTCGGCGAGGAGCTCCGCACGGTAGGCGGCCACCGCCTCGGCGCTCGACGGGGCCGGGGGACCCGGCACGAAGAGGTTGACCCCGAACGGGCCGCCCGTCAGCTCCCGGGTCCGGACGATCTGCTCCCGCATGCCCTGCGCGGTGCGGTATCCGGCGGCCAGGAAGCCGAGTCCGCCCACTCCGCTCACGGCGGCGGCCAGTTCGGGGGTGGAGGCGCCGCCCGCCATCGGCGCCTGGACGAGCGGAACGGAGAGTCGGTCGGGCTGGAACGGCATGGTCGTCCTTCAGGGTGAGGGTCTTGTGCGTCGTCGCTCCGATCATGCCGGGCCCCGGTTTTCGCCGGGCACGGGCGGGCGTCGGCGTTCGCTTTCCTCGCGACTGCGCCGGCCAAGGGGCTGCGGGGCGTGGCTGATTGATCCATATCGGCGGTGGCGGCGCGCGGCGTACGATCCGGCCGCCCGGCGGTCGAACCGGCCGCGGGTCCGAGGTCAATGGGGGAGTCATGACGAGCATCGAGAATGACAGACCGGGACCGGACGGCGGCGGTCTGCCGGATCCGGGGGCGCTGGGCACGGTCGGGGAGTTCGTCGGGGCGCTGCGGGCGCTCAAGGCGGTGGAGAGCCTGTCCCTGCGCGAGTTGCAGCGGCGTACCGGGCTGCCGCGGACGACCATCGCCCATGCGCTGAACGACGAGCGTCCGTCGCTGCCGCCGTGGGACCGGGTGCAGGCGCTGCTGCGGGCGTTCGGCGTACGGGGAGAAGCGCTGGCGAGTTGGAAGGACGCGTGGACGCGCATCCGGCTCGATTCGGCCAAAGGTGCGGGCGGCGACGGGGAACCGGAACCGGAGGCCGGAGAGCAGCCCGCCGAGCCCCCGGAAGGGGAGGTTCAGCAAGCGGGTGCGGCCGAGCCCGAGGTCTCCGCCGTACCCCGCGCGCGGGTCCGTCCCGGGCGCCGTGCGCTGATGCACGGCAGCCTGCTGGGGGTCGGCGCCGTGCTCGGGGCCGTGGCCGTGTTCGGGCTCGTCGGCTCGGCGGGCGGTTCGCCGGGAGGGGGCGGTCCCGCGGAGGCCGAGACCTGTCCGCCCGCCACCGCGTCACGGAGCGCCGACCCCGGCCTGCCCGTCTCGGCCGACCCTCGGCTGCCCGCCTCCGCCGGCCCCGGCCGGTCGCCCTCCAGCGGTTCTCCGGCGCGTGTGGTGCAGGCGCGCCCCGCCTGGGTGGGCCGCCCCGCATCCGACGCGCAGATCCTCTCCGACACAGACGTCGACCTTCCGGTGACCTCCCCGGTGACCGGCGGGGACGCATTGATCGTCAGCGTCATGCTGACCAGCACCTGCCCCGGCCCGGTCACGGTGACCGACACCCAGGGGGACCGGTTCCGCGTCGTGGGCGAGGTCACCGACACCCGCAGGCACCGCACCCTGCTCCTGGCAGGCTTCCACGTGCACCCGCTCACCACCGCCGACTCGATCCGGGTGGTGTACCCGAGCGCCAGCAAGTACCACATCGCGGTCGACGAGTTCCGGGGCGTCAGCACGGTCGTGGCCCGGGCGGAAGCCCACGGCGAGGCCGGTGGTACCGCCTTCACCACCAGCCACAGCAGGGTGGAGTGCGCGCCCGGTGACCTGGTGGTGGCCGCCGTGGGCACCAACAGCGGTACCGCGCCCGTCTACTCGACCGAGTGGAGCGCGCTGCCCGTGCTGAGGCTGTCGTCCTACCGTCTGTCCGGCGCCTACCGCGTCGCCCCGGCGGACCCGTCGTGCGCGGCGACCGGCACCACGACGGCCCAGTGGGGTGCGGTGGTGGTGGCGTTCCGCTGACACGGGGGAGACCGGCGCCCGCCCTGGCGGATTCGCGCCCTTCCCCGCCGCCCGCGCGCCACGTTACGTATGGCTTGGCGCACCACGGCGGCGCGCGGGGAAGGGCGGCGGTCATGACCGAGGCACAGCCGAAGGGCCAAGTTCCCGCAGGGGACGACGTGTCGCGTACGGCGCACTCCGGCACCCAGGGGATGACGCGCTTCGACGACGCCTACGACCAGCCGGACCCGCGCGCCTACTTCCGCGCGCTGCGCCCCTGGGGATACCGGACACCCCACCACGCCCAGCGCGTGTTCCGGCGCCTGCTCGCCGCACGTACGGCCGCCGGGCGCGAGCAAGGCCCGGCGACCGTGCTCGACCTCTGCTGTTCGTACGGCGTCAACGCCGCCCTCCTCCACCACGACCTGACCCTGGAGGACTTGTACGAGCACTACACCTCGGCGCACACCGCCGCACTCACCACTGCCGAGCTGAAGCAGCGCGACCGCTCCTTCTACGCGGCCCACCGCCACCCCGACGCGGCGCGCGTCATCGGGCTAGACATGGCCGGGCACGCCGTCGCGTACGCGCAGGCGGTCGGATTGCTCGACGAGGGCTTCGCCGAGAACCTGGAGGCGGCGCCGCCGAGCCGGGCGCTGCTCCGGGCCGTACGGCACACCCGCCTGATCACCGTCACCGGCGGAGCCAGCTTCCTCTCCGCCCGTACCTTCGCACCGCTCCTCGCGAGCATCGAGGGCCCCGTGTGGGTGGCGGCGTTCGTGCTGCGCACCGGCTCCTACCGGGACATCGCGCACAGCCTGGCCGCCCACGGCCTGGTCACCGAGAAGCTGACCGCTCCCACCTTCCCGCAGCGCCGCTTCACCGATGATCAGGAGCGGCGCTACGCCGTGGACGCGGTGACCGCGGCCGGTGAGGACCCCCGGGGCAAGGAGAGCGACGGCTGCTTCCACACCGCGCTGTATCTGTCGCGTCCCGCCGCCGAGGTGGCGGATGTGCCGCTTTCGGCGGTGTTGGACGGTGGTTTGTAACCGTCGTGCCACACCCGACCATACGTGTGAACCATTGCGGCCGCCGCGGTGTGTTGTACGGCGAGTGCCGGGGTGTACCGGCCATATCCTCGGGGGAGTCATGGACTACTCACACATGCGTCGGGCGATGACGGTGGCGGCGACAGCCGTGGTGGCCGGTGTGCTGGTGGTCGGCTGTGAGCCGGGCGGCGGCAAGGGGCGCGACACGGGGGCCGCGTCCCCCGTCATCCCGAGCGCCCAGGCCACACCGCACACCACCGCACCCACCGCGAAGGCCCCCACGGCCCCGGCAGGTACCGCCAAGCCCAAGCACGCGGCCCCCAAGTGCGGGATCAGCGACCTGAAGGTCACCCCGGCCCACCAGGCGGCCAACCGCCCGCCGGGTACGGGCACGGGCGCGGCGGTCGTCGGGTTCGCCAACACCTCCGCGCACCCCTGCACGGTGAAGGGGTTCGTCACCGTGGGCGGCGCGGGGAACGGCTCACCGGACCACAACGTCCCCCTCGCCGCCACCCACACCGGCACCGCCTCCACGGTCACGCTCGCCCCCGGCGCCCACGCCTGGACGAAGCTCACCTTCGTCCAGGTCCAGGGCGAGGCCGACGGGATCTGCGCGTCCGGTGCCGAGCCGGTCTCGTACCCGACGCTCGTCCTCGGGGTACCGGGTGCCGGGCGTCATCAGACCGCCCTGGACGACGGCGTGATCGCCGAGTGCGACAACACCGTGAAGGTCACGGCGCTCTCCGCCACGAAGCCCTCCTGAGCGCACCTGCCTTGCGGCTCAGCCGTCCCGCGGGCAGAACACACCGACCCGCTGGACGAGGTTGTTGGCGAAGCCGCCGCGGTTCCAGGGCTGGGCGAGCGGCTGGGTGGCGCCTTCGGCGTCGGTGGCGCGGGCGCTCAGGACGTGGCTGCCAGGGGTGGCCGTCCAGGGCGCCCGCCAGCGGCGCCAGGCCCAGTCGTGGCCGTCCGCCGGGGCGAGTTCCGCCTCGTACCAGCTGTGCCCGTCGTCCGTGCTCACCTCGACGCGGGTGACGGGCGCCCGCCCCGACCAGGCCCGGCCCTCCAGCAGGATCCGGCCGGGGTGTACGACCCGCGTGCGGGACATGAAGTCCGGGAAGCCGGGCGGGATCATCAGCGCGCGCGGGGCCATGCGGGTGACCGGATCACCGGGATCGTCGGCGGACTGCCGGTAGCGGTAGGCGACTTGCTGCTGGAAGCCGGTGAAGGGGGTCGCGGTGAGCGTGATGGCGCGCAGCCACTTCACGTGCGCCATGCCGTACCACCCGGGGACCACGAGGCGCAGCGGGTGGCCGTGCTGCGGCGGCAGCGGGGCGCCGTTCATCTCGTACGCCACCAGCACCTCGGGGTCCCGGCCGACCGCGTCCGTCACCGGCAGACTGCGCTGGTAGTCCTGCTCCACCCCGCGCTCGACGCCGTGGTCCGCGCCGGTGAAGACCGCCTCGACGGCGTCCCGCTCCATCCCCGCCTCGGCGAGCAGTGTGCGCAGCGGCACCCCGGTCCACTCGGCGGTCCCCACCCCCTCGACCAGCCACGGCTGGCTGACGGGACGCGGGGCGAGCCGGGCCCGGCCGTTGCCCGCGCACTCCATGGTCACCCGGTGTGTGGCCGCCGGGAAGGCGCGCAGGGCCGCCAGGTCCAGGGTGAGCGCGGTGCGCACCCGGCCGCCTACGGTGAGCTCCCAGTCGTCCGCGTCGGCGTACGGGATGTCGTAGTGGACCAGTACGTAGTGCAGTCCGGGCGGGGTGACGTCGTAGCGCAGGGCCTCCAGGGGCAGCCCGTGGTTGCGGGCCGCCAGGGCGAGTTCCTCGGGGCTGATGCCCTCCGCCGGGCCGGCGAGACGCCCCGGCGTACTGATGTCACCGATACGCCCGTCCATGACCCCATCGTGCGCCCGCGACCGGGCCCGGTCATCTCCGGGGCCGGGGCGGCCGGGGATTGCGAGTCTCCGCTCGCGGCGAGACGCTTGAGGTGTCAGCCCTGTGGCGCCCGTTCACGGCCGAGACCGGTGGGGACGCCGGGGCACCGGCGTGCACGAACCCACCGGCGGCCCAGCAGGGGAAGGGCCGGGCGGGTCCACGGACCGTACCGTGCCGCTGCTAGGAGATCGCCATGGACGGCACGACGCTGGAGGCGATGCGGACCGTACTGCGCGGTCCGGTCATCGGCCCGCAGGACCCGGAGTACACCGAAGCCCGCACGATCTACAACGCGATGATCGACCGGCGGCCCGCCGCGGTCGTCCGGTGCGCGGACGCGGGCGACGTCATCGACGCGGTCGACTTCGTCCGCGACCACGGCCTCGAACTCGCCGTCCGCGGCGGCGGGCACAGCGGCCCGGGCCTGTGCCTGGTGGACGACGGCGTCACCGTCGACCTGTCGCCCATGCGCTGGGTGCGCGTCGACCCCTCGGCGGAGATCGCCCAGGTCGGCGGCGGCTCCCTGATACGCGACCTGGACCACGCCGCCCACGCGTTCGGCCTGGCCACCCCGGCCGGCATCATGTCGACGACCGGCGTCGGCGGACTGACCCTCGGCGGCGGCCACGGCCATCTGACCCGCAAGTACGGCCTGACCATCGACAACCTGCTGGCGGCCGACGTGGTGCTCGCGGACGGTAGCTTCGTCACCACCAACGAGCGCAACCACCCGGACCTGTTCTGGGCGCTGCGCGGCGGCGGTGGGAACTTCGGCGTCGTCACCGCCTTCACCTTCTCGTTGCACCCGGTGCACACCGTGGTGCTCGGCGTCACCCTCTGGACGCTCGACCGCATCGGTGACGTGCTGCGGTGGTACCGCGAGTTCCTGCCGCAGGCGCCCGAGGACCTGAACGGGTTCTTCGCGGTGCTCGTCGTCCCGCCGGGGCCGCCGTTCCCGGAGGAGATCCACGGGCAGAAGATGTGCGGCGTGGTGTGGTGCTGGACCGGCGACCCGGACGAGGCCGAGAAGGTCTTCGAGCCGGTCGGCGAACCCGGCCCGCCCGCCTTCCACTTCACGGCGCCCATGCCGTACCCGATGGTGCAGAGCATGTTCGACGAGCTGATCCCCAAGGGCCTGCAGTGGTACTGGCGCGGCGCGTTCTTCGACCGCATCACCGACGGGGCCATCGACGTCCACGCCAAGTACGCCGAGGGCATCCCCACCGACCTCTCCACCATGCACCTGTACCCGGTCGACGGCGCCGCCCACCGGGTCAAGCCGGGCGACACGGCCTGGGGCTACCGGGACGCCGTCTGGTCCGGGGTCATCGGCGGCATCGACCCCGACCCGGCCAACGCCGAGACCGTCAAGCAGTGGTGCGTGGACTACTGGGAGGAACTGCAGCCGCACTCCATGGGCGGCAGTTACGTGAACTTCATCGGCGTCGGCGAGGGCCAGGAGCGGGTCAGGGCCACCTACCGCGACCAGTACGACCGCCTTGCCGCGGTCAAGCGCGCCTACGACCCGCACAACCTCTTCCACGCCAACCAGAACATCGAACCCGCCCACGGTTAGGGCTTGTCCGGCGGCCCCGTCACACCGGCAGCAGCCGTGCGAGGAGGCCGCCGAGCTGGTGCGCGTTGCGGCACACGTGCATCTCGATAGCCGGTCTCGGCGAGGCGCGCGGAGACATCGTCCACGGACGTGAAGTACCCGGTCGTCATGGGGTGTTCTGCTGGACTCCCGCGCGGCGGAGCGGCTTCGCGGCGCGCTCGTACGTGATGTCGTGCGTACTTGATCCGCTCCCCGGTCCGGTCCACAACGGGGAGGCACGGTTTGCGGCGAAGGTCACGGTGCCCGGAAGGGGCCGCGCCCGGCGTCAGCGCGTGGCGCGGCGGGTGGTCAGCAGGAGCGCGATGTCGTCCGGGCGGTCCGTGGCCTGGCGGGCCTCCTCGATGAGCAGGTCCGCGGTGCCGCCCAGGGACGGGCCGGTGCGGCGGGTGGGGGTGGCGGCGCGGGACAGGGCCGCGCGGAGCCGCTCGATGCCCTCGTCGATGTCGCTGCCCGGCCGCTCGACCAGCCCGTCGGTGTACAGGGCGAGCACCGCCCCCGGCTCCAGGCACAGGTCCACCACCGGGTACACGGCGTCCGGGGCCACCCCGAGCACCACGCCACCGGGCAGGTCCAGGACCTCGGTACGGCCGTCGGGTTGGCGCAGCAGCGGCTGCGGGTGTCCGGCGCGGGCGGCCCGGGCGGCGCCGGTGAGCGGGTCGAGCCTGATGTAGCAGCAGCTGGCGAACTGGCCCGGGTCGAGGTCGATGAGCAGCCGGTTGGTGCCGCTCATGACCTCCTCGGGCGGATGCCCGCCGAGCGCGAAGGCCCGTACCGCGCTGCGCAGTTGACCCATGGTGGCCGCGGCCTGCACCCCGTGTCCCTGGACATCGCCGATGACCAGGGCCAGTCCGTCCCCGGCCTCGACCACGTCGTACCAGTCGCCGCCCACGTCCATGCCCTGGGTGCCGGGCAGATACCGTCCCGCCGTCTCCACCTGGGGGTGTACGGGAAGGCGGTGGGGGAGCAGGGCCGCCTGGAGGCCGCGGGCGAGGGCGGCCTCCGTGTCGTAGCGCTGAGCCCGCTCCAGCGCCTGGGCGATGAGCCCGGCGAGCGCGGTGAGGACCGTGCGCTCCTGCGGGCTGAAGCCGCGCGGCCGGTCGAAGCCGAGGATGCAGGAGCCGACCGGCCGGCCGGAGGCGATCAGCGGCAGGAAGGCGCGGGCGCCCTCCTCGGCGTCGAGGGCGATGCCGGGATAGGCCGCCGCGAGCTGCTGCATGGACTCGAAGAAGAGCGGGCGGCCACTGGTGAGCGTCTCGACGCCGGGCAGCCGCACGTCGAGCGCGACCCCGTCGAAGGGGTCCAGGAAGCCTTTGGGGAAGCCGCTCTCCCAGGCGAGGTAGAGGTGGCGGTCCTGGAGCAGATAGATGGCGAGGCGACGGCCGCCGAACGCCGGTAGCAGCTCCTGCATCACTACGGCCGAGACCTGGCGGGCGGTGACCGCCTCGCTCAGTGCCAGGGCGAGGAAGACGGGCGGGTAGAGGGCCTCCGTCCGGTTCGCCGCCGCGGCGGGGGCGGCCGGGTCGTCCGCGAGCGCCGCCGGGGCCGTCAGCGGCCCGAACGGCGGGTCGCCGCGCTCCTGCCCGTCGAGGGCGGTGCCGCCGGGGAGGGAGGCGGCCTTGGCGGCGCCGGCATCCCGGCCCAGCGGGACCGCCGTGAACGTCAGACCGTTCGGTCCCGGGTAGACGGACAGCGAGAGCCGGTCGCCGTACCGCTCCCCGGACCCCGGCCCCTCACCGGGTGCCGGCGGGCGTCTGACCTGGAAGTGCACGGGGTCCCTCGACAGCAGCGCGCCGCGCAGATGGTCCTCGTACGTGGGCTGCTCCAGCCACGGCACCGCGTGCCACAGGGACCGCCCGAGCAGTTCGCTGGGCGGGTGGCCGAGGAGCAGGGCGGCGCGCGGGTTGACGTAGCTGAACAGCCCGAGGCGGTCCAGCGTGAACACGCCCTCGGGGAGCAGATCGGCCGCGCCGTCCCCGGGGGTGCCGCGGCCCGCGTGCCCCGGGGAAGCGCCGTCGGTCGGGGGCTGTACGCACAGCGGCTCGCCGTCCCAGACGACCCCGGGGCCGTCCGCCTCCAGTTCGAGGAGGGCGGCGCCCAGGGCCTGTGCCGCCTCCGTGAGGCGGTCGCGGTCCAGGGGCGCCGAGGAGGCGTCCAGTGACGCGGGGCGCAGCACGCTGAGGACTCCGTACGCCGTCGACGCCCCCACCACGGGCACGTACACCGAGCCGAACCGGAACGGCAGCCCGGCCGCCAGCTGGGGGTAGCGGCGCATGGTCTCGGTGGGGTCGGCGAGCTGGATCTCGACGCCGAGGCGATGGGCGTCGGCCACCGGGAACGGCCGGTCCACGTGCATGCGCCACCAGGGGCGGAACAGCGGTCCTGGCAGCCCGGAGAGCACGGCCAGCCGCAGCAGCCCGGGTGTGCTGGAGCGCAGGTACACGCCTCCCACGTGGCCGCCGACGGCGCGCATGGCCTCCGCCACGGCCCCGGTGAGCAGTGCGGTCAGTCTTCCCGGCGCCCAGTGCTGGTTCTCGGCGCTCTCAGTCATCGGTCTGCCCTCGTCCGCGTGCCGCGCGGTAGGTGATAGAGCAAGAATGCGCCCCGGGGCCGGTGGCCCGCACCTCGTGGGCGGCGACCGGGTGGCCGGGGGCCGAGAGGCCCCGGGTTCAGGGGGCGGCGCGGGCCGAGGATCCGCCCGGTGCCTCCCCGAACGTACGGCGGTAGGCGCCCGGTGTCGTCCCGAGCGCGGTGCGGAAGCGGCGGCGGAGGTTGACGGCGGAGGCGAGGCCGACGCGCGTGGCGATGGCCTCGACCGGCAGGCCGGTCTCCTCCAGGAGGACCCGCGCCGCGTCGATGCGGCGGCGCAGCAGCCACTGGCCGGGGCTGACGCCGAGCTGGCCGTTGAAGCGCCGGGCGAGGGTGCGGCCGGAGAGCCCCGCGTGTGCGGCGAGCCGGTCGAGGGTGAGCGGGGTGTGCAGGCGTGCGTCGGCCCATTCGAGCAGTGGCGCCAGTGACTCGTCGGCGGCCCGGGCGGGCACGGGCGGGGCCGCGTACTGGAGTTGGCTGCCCTCGCGGTGCGGCGGCAGGACCATGCTGCGGGCGATCCGGGCGGCGTGGGCCGCGCCGTGGTCGGTCCGCACGAGGTGCAGGCACAGATCGATCCCGGCCCCGCTCCCGGCGCTGGTCGCCACGTCGCCGTGGTCGACGTACAGGACGTCCGGGTCCACCTCGACCTCGGGATGCTCGGTGGCGAGCTGGTCGGTGCGGCGCCAGTGGGTGGTGGCGCGGCGGCCGTCGAGCAGCCCGGCGCGGGCGAGGACGAAGGCGCCCGTGCAGATGGACACGATCCGGGCGCCGCGCCGGTGGGCGGCCCGCAGGGCGTCCAGGACGGCCTCCGGCACGGCCCCGCCGACCGGCTGCCAGCCGGGCACGACCACGGTGTCCGCCGTCTCCAGCGCGCCGAGCCCGGCCTCGACGAGCATCGGGCAGCCGACGGTGGTCGGTACCGGCCCGGGCCGCTCGGTGCACACCTCGAAGGTGTACGCGTCGGGGAGATCCGGGCGTACGGCGCCGAAGACCTCGGCGGCGCAGGCGAGTTCGAAGGGCGACTGCGGTGGGTTGATCAGGGCCACGACACGGTGACGGTCCATGGCAGGAATGTACCCGCAGATGTCTTTCTGGACTCTCGGGCAGCGGATCCGATGTGATCCACAGTGGTGCCATGAGCGAGATCACCGGAACAGGACCGCTGAAGACCGTCGTGCGCGTCGAGGAGGTGGAGCCGATCGACGTCGCCCCCGGCATCGTGCGCCGCAGAGTGGGGATCACCGAGCACGCGCGCGGCTGGCTGATCGACTTCGCGCCGGGCAGTGAGTGGCCCGAGATCGACGTCCACGCCACCGAGGAGCGCTACTACGTGCTCAGCGGGGAGGTGATCGAGGGGGAGGAGCGCCACGCCGCCGGTACCTACGTGGTGTTCGCGCCCGGCAGCCGCCACCGGCCGCGCAGCGAGAGCGGCGCGCGGATGCTCGGCATCACGGTGCTCTGACACTCCGCGCGCCCCGGGCGCGTACACACGAGTGGGCCGGAAGGCGACCCGCCTTCCGGCCCACTCACCCCTCTTCGGGGGCGGGGACAGGCCCTAGCTCTCCGCGTGCCCGCTCGCTAGCGGCCACTCGCGGTGGAGGGCGCCGAGCGGGATGCGGCGCTCGATGACCGGCGTGCCGAACAGGGACAGCTGGAAGTGGAGCTGGCCGCTCAGGTCGAGGCCGCCGTAGACGGCCCAGGCACCGGAGACGGACGCCTTGCCGTCGGAGGACGCGGTCGCCTTGGCGTCGGCCTCGCCGCGCAGATAGGGGGCGAAGTCGGCGCTGACGCCGACGGCCCCGTACAGACCGACGGAGGCCTCGGCGCCGAGGGCGCCCTTGACGCGCCCGGCCGCGGTGACGGTGGCCGTCACCGGCGAGCTGTGCACGGCGGAGGTGCTGACCGGGGTCCAGCCCTTGCCGGAGGTGTAGCTGCCGCCGACGCGGAAGTCGCCCTTGACGTCCTGCTGGACGTCGAGCGTGACATGGCCGTCGGCCTCGACCTGGACGTAGCAGGTCAGGTCGAGGTTGACGACGACGGGGACCGGCCCGACCTGGATGACGGGCGCACTGTGCAGCTTGGCGAAGGGAATGCGCTTGGGTGCGCCGGTGCTCGCGGCGGCGCGGCCCTTGAGCGCCCACTGCGAGGACCAGTCGCCGCTCATGCCGAGGAACGCGGAGCGCGGTCCGAAGCCGCCGGAGCTGCCGTCGTACGAGAACTCCACCTCGGGGGCGAGCTGGACGAAACCGGAGACCGCGGCGCCGGCGGAGGCCGGGGCGTCCTTGGCGGTGTCCACCGCGGCGTTCACGTCCAGGCGCAGATTGCCGAGGGGCAGCTTGGCGCCCTTGGGCCCGTACGTGAGGCCCTTGCCCTTGGCCCAGGAGAAGGTGACGCCCTTCATCAGGGGCTCGACCTTGACCGAGGACGGGTCGACCGGGACCTTGCCGTCGGCCTTGTCGTCCTTGAGGACCGAGGCCAGCGTCGTGGGCGCGGTCTTCACCTCGGTGCCGCTCCCGGTCTTCCCGACGACCTCGGTGACCTTGGCGAGCAGTCCGTTGGGGGCGCCCGGCGCCGGAGCGCTGGCGATGACATCGCCGACCGCGACGGGCTTGTCGGGCGCGGGGGAGTGGCTGGGCGCGGCGGTGTGCCGCTGCGGGGCGGTGGATATGACGGCCCGTCGGCTCGTCTTGTCGTAGGAGGCGACCTTCAGCGAGGACCTCTCCGGCCGGCCCTTGCCCGTACGGGTGCGGGCCACGGCCGTCGGCGCGGACGCCTCCTGCGGCGCCGCGGCCACGTCGAGCTGCTTCGTGTCGTCGGCGGCCGCCGCGGTGGTGGCGGTGCTGCCCGGCTGCGCCGCACTGCTGTGCCCGGTCGAGGAGCAGCCGGTGGCGGCGAGGGCCAGGGTGGCCAGGCCGGGCACCAGGAGGCGTGTGGTGAACGTGCGCACGTGGATGTGACCTTCGGATGGGAGGAGGGGGGTCGTTACTCGGGAGTAACGCGAAGGCCGATCATGCCATGTGCGCCCGGTGCCAGTCACCTTGACTGCCCGCCAACTCGCGTGTGACACAGGACGGTTGAAGCTTCATTTACGTGGGTGGGAGCGGCATTCACGTGGGGTGGGGGCGGTGCATACGTCGGTGGGGGGGGGTTGGGGTGGCGGGGGGAACCCCCCACCACCCCCCCCCCCCCCCCCCGCGTTTTTTTTGAACCCGCTCACCCCCGTTCGCTTGGTAGAGGGCCGCCCCAACCGTTTCGTCTTTTCTGTGTTTCTTTCTTTCCTTTTTAC
>NZ_JBVIHM010000020.1:92257-97662 GCF_055570295.1 Streptomyces sp. NPDC031265 | reverse complement strand
ATGTGGGTGGGAGCGACGTTCATGTGGGGTGGGGGTGGTGCGTATGTTGGTGGGGGCGGTTCGGGGTGCCGGGAGCAACCCCCAACCGCCCCCACTCCTGCCTCAGGCGTTCTCGGCGAACGCGTCGACCCCGGTCAGCTCGGCGGAGAGCCGCCACAGCCGTGCGGCCTGTCCGGGGTCCGTCGCGTGCGCGCTGACACCGGTGGTGAGTTCATCGCGCGGCACTTCGCCGTCGGCGGGGCCGTCGTCGCCCGGGCCCGCGGGCTCCGCGATGTCACAGTCCTCGCAGTAGACACCGCCCAGGCCCGCCAGCTGGGGCGAGGTCGCCGCCCAGACCTGGGTGGCCGCACCCTGCTCCGGCGTCTTGAACGAGTCGGCCACGTTGCCCTCCTCGTCGACCCACCCCGCGTCGAGCATCTCCTCGCGCGAGACGTGGCGCGTGAGGGGCGTCAGGATCTCGCCGGGGTGCAGCGCGAACGCCCGCACCCCCGCGTCCCGTCCCCATGCGTCGAGGTGGACGGCGAAGAGCACGTTGGCCGTCTTGGCCTGCCCGTACGCCAGCCACTTGTCGTAGCCCCGGGCGAAGTGCACGTCGTCCCAGCGGATGCCGGAGAGCTGGTGGCCCCGCGAGGACACCGCCACCACCCGCGCCCCGCCCGCCGCCAGCGCCGGCCAGAGGCGGTTGACCAGGGCGAAGTGGCCGAGGTGGTTGGTCGCGAACTGCGCCTCCCAGCCCGGCCCGACCCGGGTTTCGGGGCAGGCCATGACCCCGGCGTTGTTCACCATGATGTCGATGCCCCGGCCCGACGCGAGGAAGCGGTCGGCGAAGGCGCGGACGCTGTCGAGGTCGGAGAGGTCCAGGGTGTCGACCTCGACGCCGGGCCCGACACCGCGGTCGGCGCCGGTGAGGCCCGCCAGTGCCTCCTGGGCGGCGGCGCGCCGCCGTGCGGGCACCACCACATGGGCCCCGGCGGCCGCCAGTGCCCGGGTCGTCTCCAGGCCGAGGCCCGAGTAGCCGCCGGTGACGAGGGCGAGCTTCCCCGTGAGGTCGATGCCCTCCAGCACCTCCTGTGCGGTGCTGCGGGGGCCGTAAGCCGATCCGGTCCTGTGCTGAGGAGTGGTCGTACGAGTCGTGTCGGTCGTGTCGGATGTCGTGCGCGTCGTCATGCCGGAGAAGCTACGAATTGGAGTGCGCTCTCAGTCAAGCACGGCCCTGACGGGTGGAGCCGGCGCGGTGCGCGTCCAGGGGCGTGCCTGCTCCAACTGCCCTACGACGGTGAGGAGTTGGTGCTCCGAGCCGGGGCGGCCGACGAGCTGGACGGAGCCGGGCAGGCCCGTCGGCAGCGAGCCGAACGGCATCGCGAGGGCGGGGTGGCCGGAGAGGTTCCACGGTGGTGTCATCGGGGAACAGGCCGTGTTGACCAGGACGTTGGCCAGCCAGCCGCGCTCGTGCCAGGCGTCGGCCGCCGGGCCGCGACGGGCCAGGGCGGGCGTGAGCAGGACGTCGTACTCCTCGAAGAAGGGCGCGAGGCGTTTGTTGAGTGCGCCCCGGTGATCCGCGCGCAGCATCCCGAGCCGCCCGGCGGCCCGCCCGATCGCCGCGTGCCGCCGGGTGCGCGGGGTGAGCAGGCGCGGGTCGAGCCCCTCGGCGTCCTGCGCGGTGCCTCCCGTCCAGCGGGCGAGGATGACCGTGCCGAAGGTGAGGGGATAGGGCGGATGGGCGGCCGACACCCGGTGCCCGGCCTCCACGAGCGCCCGGGCCGCCTGGCGGGCGAGCGAGGCGTACACGCCGCCGACGCGCACTCCGGCGATCGGGCTGCGCGTGGAAACCGCGATCCTGAGGGCGCGCGGCGGATCGGCCGACTCGTCGGCGCCGGGCCGTGTCTCGCCCGCGAGCACCGAGAACATCAGCCGTGCGTCGGCCGCCGTCGTCGCCAGCGGGCCGTTCTCCGACATCCCGAACCAGGCACCGCCCAGGCCGGAGGGCACGCGCCCGGTGCCCGGCTTGAGGCCGATCAGACCGCAGTGCGCGGCCGGGATCCGCAGGGAACCCATGCCGTCGTTGCCGAGCGCGAGCGGCACCAGACCCGCCGCGACCGCGGCCGCGCTGCCCCCGGAGGAGCCGCCCGCCGTACGCGACGGATCCCAGGGGTTGCGGGCGATGCCGTGCACCCCGTCCGTGGTCCCGAAGACGCACAACTCCGGCACGTGGGTGAGTCCCACCACCACCGCACCCGCCGCCCGCAGCCGGGCGACGGTGACATGGTCCTCGGCCGCGAGGGTCGCCGGGGTGGCCGCGGAGCCGTTGCGGGTCGACTCGCCGCGTACGGGCAGGTTGTCCTTGACGGCCACGGGAACCCCGGCGAGCGGCAGCCGGGACAGGTCCGTCCGCGCCCCGACCGCGTCCGCCTCCGCCAGGGCGGCGGTGGCGCGCACCACGCGGAACGCGCCGACCCGCCCGTTCCGCGCGGCGATCGCGGCCAGGTGGTCGGCGACCACCTCGCGGGGTGTGACCACCTTCTGCCGTACGGCCTCGGCTATCTCGGTGGCGGTCCGGCCTGCCCACTTGGTCACGGTGGCTCCTCGGCGCTGCTGGCTCGGTCACGACGGACGAGAGGCCACTGTGGACGACCAGCGCGTCTCCTGTCGATACCCGTGGATCTTCGCCGCCGTGATCGGCCCCGCCCGGCTCTGGACACACGGCACGGGCTGGGGCAGGCTCCGGCGCCATGAGCGCACACCAGCCGAGTGGGAACCCCCTGCCGCCGGGGCTCGGCGACGCGATACGCGGCACCGCCGAGGACATCGCCCTGCTGTTGCGCGGGGCCCGCGACACGAGCGTGCCCGTACCGGGTCTCCAGTGGACGCTCGGGGAGACGGCCGCGCACCTGGCGCAGGCCAACCAGCTGATGGCCGAGATCGCGGCGGGACACGGCCGCGGCCACGGGGACGGCACGCCGGGGAGCATCGCGGCGGCCAACGCGCGCGCCCTCGCCGAGTTCGGCGAACGGGCGGCCGAGCCGCTGGCCGCGATGATCGTGGCCCAGGCGGCGGCCTGTCTGGACGCGGCCGAGGCGGCTGACCAACGGGGAGCCGGGCCGCTGGTCACCCCGATGGGCACCATGGACCTGCCGACCCTGGGCGCGTATCTGCTCACACACATGCTCGGCCACGGCTACGACATCGCCCGCGCGGTGGGCCGCCCGCACATGCTCGACCGGCGGCGCGTCGAGCTGACCCTGCCGTTCATGGTCGCGGCGATGCCACGGGTGGTCGACGCGGGTGCCGCGAAGGGGTGCAACGCGCGGTACACCGTCCGTCTGTGGGGCGGCGCCCGGTTCGGCGTGGAGTTCACCGAGGGCGCGGCCACCGTCGGTGAACGGCCGCCGGGCCGCCCGGACTGCACCATCCGCATCGAGCCCGTCACGTTCCTGCTGATGGCCCTCGGCCGCGTCGAGCCCCGCATGGCCATCGCCCGGGGCCGCGTCCTGGCGTGGGGCCGCAAACCCTGGCTGGCACCGCGCTTTCCCACCTTGTTCACGGCGCCCTGAATACTTGGCGGCGAGGCCCGTGCCCACGGCCCGGCCCCGAGTCCGCCCTGAACAGGAGTCTTCTTGTCCCCGCAGCAACCGTCCCAGAGAACCACCCGAACCACCCGGACCGACCGGAGCCGTACGGGAGCACGTGCGGGGGTGCTCGCGCTGGCCCTGCCGCTCCTCGCGGCCGCCGTCGCCGTCCCCGCGCAGGCACAGGCGAGCCCTGCGGGCGTCGCCGTGGCCCCTGCCCACGCGGCGCCTGCCGCCGCCACCGTGACGGAGGGACAGGTCAGGGAGGTCGCCCGGGGCGGTGTGCTCACGTACCCCTCCGTCACCAGCTGTCTGACGGTGACGGTCCGTCTGCGCGGCGGCGGTCTGGTCGGCGCCCACGCCAGCCTGTTCCAGGTGCCGGGAGAGCTGAGGTCGGACGAGATCCTGCCCGTCCTGCGCAGGGCCGTGGCGGGACGCCCGGTCGCCGCCGTCGAGGTCCGGGGCGCCGTGGGCGCCTGGCACCCCGGCTACTTCACCCGGGCGATCGAGGCGTACGGCGAAGGGGAAGCGGTACCGCAGCCCCAGGGCCGGGACTTCGGCGGCCTGGCCGAGGCGGTCGCGCTCCGGCTGAAGCAGCCGCGCGGCGCCGTGACGGTCGAGGACGTGCCGGACGGCGACCAGATCGTGCGCTGACCCGGGCTTCGAAGCCGGTTGCCGCACCCCGAAACCGGGGCGCGGCTCGCCCGGCGGGGTGTCACAGTCACCCTCGTGACCCTGCTCCCCCTCCTCGTCGGCTTCGCCGCGACCGGCCGTATCGGTCCTCTGCACTGCGGAATGCCCCTCACCGAGGCCGAGGAACTGCTCGGTCCCGGGCGGGCGCATCCGGTCATCCAGATGAAGGGCCCGGACACCGACGGCTATCCGTACGTCTGGGGAAGTCTGGAGCTCGTCGTCACCCGACGCCGTGTCGGCGGGATCTGGATACGGCTCTGGCCGGGCTCGACGGTCTCGATGCCGCCCCTCGTCCTGCCGGACGCCGGGCCGTACGACGCGACCGTGCTGCGCGAGGACCTGCGAACGCGCCGAGGACGTACGGCCGTTGTTCATCGCCCTGGCGGCCAAGCTCGACGCGGAGCCGGGGAAGACGGCCAAGGAAGGTGTCCAGCTCACCGGCGACCAACTGCGCCAAGCGCTCCAGACGGCACTCTACTCGGACGGCACCTTCCCCCTGCTGGCGCAGCTCATCAAGGCGGCCCAGGACCCGAAGGCGACGCCGGTCCTGCCCGGCCCGCTCGCCGAGCCGATGAGCGACCAGGAGGCCGCGGCCGTCGTGGGGGTGCTCTGCAACGACGTGAGCCGGCCGAAGTCGGTCCCCTCGTACGAGCGTGCCGTCGCGGCCGACCGGATCCGCCACCCGCTCACGGCGGGCAGCCCCGTCAACGTTCTGCCCTGCACCTTCATGAAGGAGGCGCCGGCCGAGAAGCCGGTCCGGCTCACCGGCGAGGGCCCGTCCAACATCCTGATGATCCAGGGCCTGCGGGACCCCTCGACGCCGTACTTCGGCGCTCTGAAGATGCGTGCGGCGTGGGGCGACCGGGTCCGCCTGGTCACGGTCGGCCACGGCGGCCACGGCATGTACCTGGACAACGGCAACGCGTGCGGCGACCGCGCGGTCACCACGTTCCTCACCACGGGCGTGCGTCCGCGGCGGGACACGTACTGCGCGAGCTGAACGCCGGTGGGGGCCGCTGCGGCCACGTACCAGGCCGCAGCGGGGGGGGGGCCCTCGACCAGGGCCGCGGGGGGGGCCTCAGCACCCGGGGGACTGGGGGGCGGGGACCTGACCAGAAAGGTTGCGTGGTGGTGGGGGGTGGGGTG
>NZ_JBVIHM010000020.1:7942-92247 GCF_055570295.1 Streptomyces sp. NPDC031265 | reverse complement strand
TGTTGCATCACACTCCCATCCCCTTTGGGGTGTGGCTTCTCGTAACAACCCCCACCCCCCCCCCCCGCCCCCCCTTCCCCCCCCCTCCCCCCCCCCCCCCCCACCCCCCCCCCCCCCCCCCCCCCCGGTCCCCTCGGACCGGGCCGCTGCGGGGTACTGAGCCCGTGGGGCACTGGGGGCTCAGGCCCTGAACCCGATGTGTACGTGGTCGTGGTGGGTGGCGTCGGAGAAGAACTGGTTCGCGGTCGCGCCGCCCGACAACTGGACCGGGCCGCCGACGTTGTACGAGCCCGTCGCGGCCGCGGCGCGCATGAAACCGGTGATCAGCCCGCGTGAGGTCGCCGGGTCGACCACCGGGTGCCCGTCGATGCGCCAGATGTCGAAGGCCCGCCCGGGCGGATGGTCGCTGGGGCGGTCGGTGCCGAACACGTCGAGCGGGTGCCCCGAGCGGACGACGCTCACCGACATCCGGTAGTCGCTCGCGAGCCGCAGCATCGCCCGCAGCACGCTCTCGTGCACCTTCCCGCTGCGCACGTCGGCGGCCGAGGCGGGCGGCAGCTCGATCCTGGGCTGGGCGAGCACCGCCTTCGCCGACGCGCCGAGGGGCCCCGCGGGGCCCGGGTTCGCGGGGTGCAGCGAGGTGACCTGCCAGCCCGAGGAGGTGCGGCTGAGCCGCACGTCGACGGTGGTTCCACCGCTGCGGACGGCCCCGCCGGTCCGTGTGCTCTGTTCGCACACGACCAGCACGCTCGCGGAGTCGGACAGGATCCCGCCGTACTGGGCGTCGATCACGTGGACCACCGCCTCGTCCGCCGAAGGCGTCAACGGCCCGGCCTCGGCGGCGAGTTTCGCGGCCGACGCGGCGGGGATGCCGAGTGCGGCGGTCCGGGCCGCCGCCCCGCGTACATCACCCTGTCCGGCCCGCCAGGTCCCGAGCGCTTCGACGAGGCGGACGGCGGCGGTCTTGGCCGCGGGGGTGACCTCGCTGGGACCCGGCCGCCAGGGGATGGGCGAGGGCAGGGACGCCCCTGTTCCCGCACTGCGTACGGGAGTTGGAGCCGAGGTGATTGGTTTCCGTGTCCCGGAACCCGCCGGAGAGCCGGTGGCCTTCGGTGTCTTCGCACCGTCCGAGCAGCCCACGGCGCAGGTGCACCAGGCGGCCGTGCCCAGGAGCAGCGCACGGCGTCCGAGCGGCTCCGGCCGCTGCTGGTGGATCGGGGGACGACGGACCATGACCGCTCCTCTGACGCACGGCGTGTGACGCAGCACATGCGGATCGCCTCCGGGCCTTCGGGGGCGCCCCCACTATCCGTCAGACGCGCCCGGTGGCGGCGCACATGCGCGGGCGGCTACTCCGTATGCGCCCGATCCCCGCCCCGCACACCGTTGGCCGCCGCGGCCACCCCGACCTTGTCGTCGCAAAGTCGCCGGACCCGAGCCCGGGGCGGCTGCTGGACTGTGGCGTCGGTGAACGACGTACACCAGCTACGGGACGGGACCACCTCCACATGACGACAGCCACCACCCTCTCGACCTCGACGGACCCGGCCGCACGGCGGCCACCCCTCGCCGGGTGGCTCGCGGTGCTGTCGGTGATGGCGGGCATCTTCGCGATCGTCACCACCGAGATCCTGCCGATCGGCCTGCTGACGCCGATCGGGGCCGACTTCGGCGTATCGGACGGCACGGCCGGGCTGATGATGACCACCCCCGGCATCCTCGCCGCCGTCGCCGCGCCGGTCGTCACCCTGACCACGGCGCGGATCGACCGCCGCGTGATGCTGTGCTCGCTCGTCCTCCTGCTCGCCGTGGCGGACTTCCTGGCCGCCGCCGCACCGGTCTACTGGCTGGTGCTCGCCTCACGGGTCCTGGTCGGCGTCACCGTCGGCGGCTTCTGGTCGATCGCGGCCGGCCTCGCCGAACGCCTGGTGCGGGCCGAGTCGGTGGGGCGGGCGACCGCCGTGATATTCGCGGCCGTTCCGCTGGGCTCCGTCCTCGGCGTGCCGGTGGGCACCTTCATCGGGGACCACGCCGGATGGCGTACCGCCTTCGTCGTCATGGGCGTCATGTCGGTGGCGGTGTTCGCCGCGCTGCTCTTCGTGGTCCCGCCCCTGCCGCCGGTCCGGGCCGTACGCCCGGCAGCGCTCCGCTCCCTGCTGCACCACGGCGCCGTCCGCCGGACCCTGCTCATCACCTTCCTGACAGTCCTGGCGCACTTCGGCGCGTACACCTACGTCACACCGTTCCTGGAGGACGTCACCGACGTCGGCCAGGGTGCGGTCACCGGCCTGCTGCTCCTGTACGGGGCCGCGGGAATCGCGGGCAACTTCCTGGGCGGCAGCCTGGTGACCTCGCGCCCGCGCGCCGCGTTCGGCGCCGCCACCGCGATGATGGCCGGTGCGACACTGCTGCTGCCGGTGCTCGGGGGTTCACCGGCCGGGGCCGTGGCGCTGCTGGTCGTCTGGGGGATCGGCTACGGAGCCGTACCGGTCTCGGCGCAGGTGTGGTTCGCCCGGGCTGCGCCGCACGCGCCGGAGGCCGCGGCGGTGCTCTTCACGGCGTCGTTCCAGGCGACGATCTCCCTCGGGGCGCTGGCCGGTGGCGCGGTCGTGGACCACGCCACCCCGTCGGTGGTCATGGCTCTGGGCGGCACGGTGGCCGCCCTCGCCACGGTGGTGATCGTGACGGCGAAGCGGCCGGCGGTCTGAGCCGCGCGTTCGCCTCGCGGCCGCGGCCCCCGGCCTGCGGCGCCCCGCCTCCACCTCCCCGCCTCCGGCGGCCCCGTCCCGCTCGCGGTCACCGTGGTGCGAGCGTCGGTTCCGGGCCGAAGCGCCGCCGGTACGCCGAGGGGCTCAGGCCCGTCTCGCGGCGCAGCCGGGCGCGCAGGTTGGAGGCGGTGCCCAGGCCGCTGCGGCGGGCGACCACGTCGAGCCGCGGTTCACCGCGTTCGATGAGGCGGCAGGCCAGGGCGACCCGCTCGCCGGTGAGCCAGGCCAGCGGCGTGGTGCCGAGCTGGACACGGAAGCGGCGGTGCAGGGTGGCGGGGCTGACGGCCGCGCGGGTGGCGATGTCGGCCACGGTGAGGGGTTCGCCGAGCCGCTCCTGGACCCAGGCGAGCACCGGCGCCAGCGACTCGTCCGGGGTGTCGGGTACGGGCCGCTCCACGAACTGCCGCTGCCCGCCGTCCCGGTGGGCGGCGAAGACAAGCCTTCGGCTCACCGAGTTGGCCACCTCTGCGCCGTGGTCGCGGCGGACCAGGTGCAGTCCGAGGTCGAGGGCGGCGGCGCTGCCGGCGGAGGTGAGGATGTCGCCGTCGTCCACGAACAGCACGTCCGGCCGCAGATCGACCGAGGGGAAGCGGGCCCGGAACGAGTCGGCCCACTGCCAGTGCGCGGTGGCGCGGCGCCCGTCGAGCACCCCGGCCTCGGCCAGGGTGAAGGCACCGCTGCACATCCCCACCAGGCGTGCGCCGCGCGCGTGCGCACGTCGTACGGCGTCGAGGACCGCGGGGCGCCGGGGCACGTCGGTGTCCGGCCGGTTGGGCACGATCAGGGTGTCCGCGGTGTCGGCCGCGTCCAGTGCGGCGACGCCCGTGAGCGTGAAGAACCCGTCCCGCATCAGGGTGTACGGCTCGGGGGCGCACAGGGTGAAGTCGTAGAGGTCACGGCCGAGTTCGGGCCTGCGCAGGCCGAACACCTCGGTGACACAGGCCAGCTCGAAGGGGTTGGAGTTCTCGTCGACGATCACGACGACCCGAGGGGTGTGAGACGCGCGGGCCCCGTGCGAGGAATCTTGCGGCATATGCGATTTCTAGCACTCGCGGGGGCGGAGCACCACGGCCGAGGATGAGGTCATGAGCAACGAACCCATCGCCCTGCACCAGGCCCTGGCCTCCTTCGACACCCTGTGGAGCCCCCGCATCGTCACCCGCGTCAACGACTACGACGTACGCGTGGCCAAGGTCGGGGGCGAGCACGTCTGGCACGTCCACGACCACACCGACGAGTTCTTCCTGGTGCTCGACGGGGAGTTGGACATTTCCCTGCGGGAGGCCGGCGGCGAGCGGACCGTGACCCTGGCCACCGGCTCGGTCTTCACCGTCCCGCGCGGCATCGAGCACAAACCGTCCTCGCCGTCCGGTGCCTCGATCCTCCTGTTCGAGCCCAGTGGGACCCTCTCGGTGGGCGACCGCCACGACGAGGTGCCCGCCCACGTCGACGCGACGACCGGGCACGCGCTCTGACCGTCTGCCCTGCTCACCCGACGTACGTATCGACGACGATCACGTTTCCGGCACGTTTCGGCCGCCCCGCCGGAACGCCCGTACGGTGAAAGGTACTTCCCTCCCCGGGTGATCATCTGACATCTTGCGTCCACCACTCGTTTCGTACGACCCGGCAGGTGCCACCCGTACCTGTCGGGTCATCGGAGGACGCATTGATACCCCCCATATCCAGACGCCCCAGACGTTTCCTGGTCGGCGCCGCCGCCCTCGGAGCCGCGCTGACCTTCGCGGCTCCCGCCCTCGCGAGCACCCAGCCCGTCGCCCCGGCTGCCGCCGCCCCGGCCCACGCGGCCGCGCCGGTCACGGCCCGGAGCGCGGCCTGGGTCGCCGGCACCCGTGCCTACCTTGTCATCACCGCACCCGGTGACACCTCGGCGGTGCGCTCGGCCGTCACCGCCAACGGCGGCACGGTCTTCTCGTACTTCGACGCGATCGGCGTCATCGTCGCCCACTCCGCCTCCGGAACCTTCGCCACCACCATGCGGGGCGTCAGCGGGGTCCAGCAGGTCGGTGCCACGCGCACCTCGGACGTCCCGGCCGACGCCTACAACCCGGCGCTGCCGGCCAACCCCGCGCAGTCGACCACCCCCGCCGGCGAGCCGGTCCGCTGGGACATGAGCCAGATCAAGGCCGACCAGGCCTGGGCCGTCTCCACCGGATCCGCCTCCGTGAAGGTGGGCATCCTCGACACCGGCGTGGACGACCAGCACCAGGACATCGCGCCCAACTTCGACGCCGCCGACTCGGTCTCCTGCGCCTACGGCAAGCCGGACACCCGCACCGGCGCCTGGCGGGACGTGGACAGCCACGGCACGCACGTCGCGGGCACGATCGCCGCCGCCAAGAACGGCAAGGGCGTCGTCGGCGTCGCACCGGGCGTGAAGATCGCCTCGGTCCGCCTCGCCGAGCCGACCTCGACGCTCTTCTACGCCGAGAACACCGTCTGCGGACTGGTGTGGGCTGGTGACCACGGCTTCAAGGTCACCAACAACAGCTACTACACCGACCCGTGGCAGTTCAACTGCCCGGACAACGTCGACCAGGCCGCCATCATCGAGGGCGTGCGCCGCGCCCAGGAGTACGCCGAGGGCAAGGGCTCCCTCCAGGTCGCCGCCGCAGGCAACTCCAACTACGACCTGGCGAACAAGACGACCGACAGCGAGAGCCCCAACGACTCTACGCCGACCACCCGCCGCATCACCAACGCCTGCCTCGACATCCCGACCGAACTGCCGGGCGTCGTCACGGTCTCGGCGATGGGCAGCGGCAATGTGAAGGCGTCGTACTCCAACTTCGGCAACGGCGTCATCGACGTCGCGGCCCCGGGCGGCGACGGCTCCAACGGTGTGTACTCCACCCTGCCGGGCGGCAAGTACGGCACCAAGAGCGGTACGTCGATGGCCTCGCCGCACGTCGTGGGTGTGGCCGCGCTCCTGGCGAGCGCCAACCCGGGCATCACCCCGGCGCAGCTGCGCGACAAGCTGGCCGTCCAGGCCAACGACGTCGCCTGCCCGTCGGACAGCCGGTGCACCGGCACCACCGCCAGGAACGCGTTCTTCGGCGAGGGCCAGGTGGACGCGCTCAAGGCGGTCGGCGCCACCGTCCCGCCGGGCAAGTACTTCGAGAACACGGCCGATGTCGCCGTCAACGACAACACCACCGTGGAGAGCCCGCTGACGGTCACCGGCGTGACCGGCAACGCCCCGGCCGCGCTCAAGGTGGGTGTGAACATCGTGCACACCTACATCGGTGACCTGAAGGTCGACCTCGTCGCCCCCGACGGCACCGTGTACACCCTGCACAACCACGCCGGCGGCAGCGCGGACGACATCCACCAGACGTACACCGTCGACGCCTCCGCGCGGGTGGCCAACGGCACCTGGAAGCTCCGGGTGAACGACAACGCCAACGGGGACACCGGCCGCATCGACAGCTGGAACCTCACGTTCTGAAGTCTCTGAAGCTTCCGGACCTGCTGAGCTCCTGAACCGCGAAAGCCCGGGCGCCCGTTCCCCGCGGGGAATGGACGCCCGGGCGTCGTGCGGTCCACCGGAGACCCGTGAGGGTGTTCCCGGGAGAGGCGAAAGCGGCCCTTTCCCTATCTTTTACCGCTTATCGTTTCGCCCCCGCCAGCCGCCCCACGGCCGCCACCACGGCCGCGGCGCCGTCCTCGGCGTGGATACGGGCAGCGAGCGCCCGGGCCCGGTCCCGGAAGGCCGGTTGTGCGACGGCCTCCCGCAGCGCCGCCGCCAGCCGGTGGGCGCTGAGCGAGCGCAGGGGTACGGGACCGGGGCTGACGCCCAGCGCGGTCAGCCGTGACGACCAGAACCCCGCGTCCAGTTGCGCGGGCACCGGCACAGCCGGCACCCCCGCCCGCAGCCCGGCGGCCGTGCTTCCGGCGCCCGCGTGGTGGACCACCGCCGCCATCCGCGGGAACAGCCAGTGGTGGGGTACCTCGCCCACCGTGAGCACGTCGTCGTCGCTGACCGACAACCCCGTCCAGCCCGCCTGGACCACGCCCCTGACTCCCGCTTGCCGCAGGGCGTCACGTGTCAGCGCCCCGAGCCGCTCCGAGTCGGCGACGACCAGGCTGCCGAACCCCACGAACACCGGCGGCGGACCGTTGCTCAGGAAGTCGGTGAGCCGTGCGTCCGGCCGCCAGCCGGGCTGCGGGTGCGGCCACCAGTAGCCCGATACGTCGAGCCCCGGCCGCCAGTCCGCCGGGCGCGGGACCACGGTGGGGGAGAACCCGTGCAGCACGGGCCACTTGGTGCGGGCGTCGAGCCGTCGCTGGGCCGCCGGGCCGCGGGCGGCAAGCCCCAGCTCCTTGCGCAGGGCGCGGGCGGCGGGCGCGAAGGCGCGGTCGGTGGCGAGCTGGACGGCCGCGCCGCCGACGCGGTTGCCGTACCGGCCCATCGAGCGCGCTCCCGTGGCCACGGGCGGGAAGTCGCCGGTGGGCGCGAGCGGTTGCAGGAACACGCCCATGCTGGGTACGTCGAGGGCCTCCGCCGCGACCCGGGCCACCGGGGCGGTGGTAGCCGCGGAAAAGGACCAGATCGGTGCCCCGCGCCGCCGCGTCCAGCAGGGCCGCGGCGAGCGCGGGCATCAGTGAGCGTCCGAGGCGTACGAGCTCCACGACCGTTCGCGCCCCCGTCCGTGCGTCCAGCAGCCGCTGCCCGTCCTCGGACGCGAGTACCGCGCGGGGGTCGGCCGGCAGCGGACGGAAGCCGAGCCCGGCCCTTCGCACCACCTGCTCGAAACCCTCGTGCGTGGCGATCGCCACATCGTGGCCCGCCTGCTGGAGGCGTACGCCGAGGCCGGTGTACGGCGCCACGTCACCGAGCGACCCGGCCGTCGCGATCAGGATGCGCATGGGCGCAGTATCGCGGTGCCGGCCCGGTCGGCAGGCGCAAGCCGCGCAGGTGCCGCTCGAAGCGGGGGCGCACCCCGCAGGACGAACTTCCATCCAATCGGATGATTTTTGTCAACTTTGCTCGGTAAGTGGGGAGTTAGACAGCAAGACCCGAGTCCGACCCCAAGTCCCCGTCCGTGTCCGTATCCATGTCCGCGTCGCCCGACGGCACCGAGCAGCACCCACGCCGTCAGGGCGCGTCGGCATGTTCCGAGTTGTGCGCAGCGCCGTCCGACGACCTCCGTAAACCTTCGAAGAAGACAGAGGTGTTCAGTGATCCGTGTGTGCGCCAGGTCCGCACTGGCTCTCGTCCTGATGCTCATCCCGATGACCGCCGCACCGACGTCCTCGGCGGCGGCCGCACCTCAGACCCTGACCGTGCTGACCTACAACATCCACCACGGCGCGGGCACCGACGACGCCCTCTCCCTCGACCGGGTGGCCCGCGTGGTGAAGGACAGCGGCGCCGATGTCGTCGGCCTCCAGGAGGTCGACCGGCACTACGACGCGCGCAGCAACTTCGTGGACCAGGCGGGCTGGCTCGCCGAACGCCTCGGCATGCACGTGGCCTACGGCGCCAACCTCAGCCTCGACCCGCCGCGGTCCGGGGCGCCCCGGCGCCAGTACGGGACGGCGATCCTGTCGCGCTTCCCCGTCATCAAGGCCCACAACACCCGGCTGCCCCGCCCGCGTTCGGGCGAGCGACGCGGCCTGCTGGAGGCGGACATCAACGTGGACGGCACGGCCGTGCGCATCTTGACCACCCACCTGGAACACACCTCGCAGACCGAGCGGCTCGCCCAGGCCGACGCGATCGACAGCGTCATCGAGGACTCCAGCCGTCCCACCGTGCTGGTGAGCGACCTCAACGCCACTCCGGGCGCCCGCGAGGTCGGCGTACTGACCAGGCACCTCGGCGACGCGTGGCGCGCGGCGGGGGAGGGGGCGGGCTACACCTTCGACGCACGCAACCCGCACAAGCGCATCGACTACGTCCTCACCTCGTCTGGCCTCGCCGCCCGGCAGGCGGAGGTCATCGACAGCGACGCCTCCGACCACCTGCCGGTCAGCGTCGACGTCACCCTTCCCTAGGCCCTAGCCCATGGCGGCCACGGCGGACGCGAACCGCTCCAGTGCGCGCGGATCGCTCTGAAGGAACAGATTCGGCTCGATGAGCTCCAGCTCCATCACCACCGGCGCCCTGCTGTCGTCCAGCGCGAGGTCCACCCGCGCGAACAGCAGGGCGTCGGGTGACGGAACCGCCGCGAGCGCGTCGAGCGCGGTACGGATCTCCGCCCCGGTCGGTTCGTGGGGAGCCACGCCCGGGTGCGCGTCCCTGAAGTTGTCGATCACATTGGGCTCGGTCAGCACGGGCTGCTTGCGGATGGCGTGACTGAACGTCAGCCCGTCCTCGCCGGTGGAGAGGAAGACCAGCGCGCGTTCACCCTCCTCCACCAGCGGGAGGTAGGGCTGGACCATCGCGCTGCGGCCCTGGTCGAGGAGCATCCGGGCGTGGCGTACGGCATCCGCGTGCCGCCCGGGCTCGTACCGTGCGGTGTCCCGGGCGCCGGCGGACACCGCGGGCTTGACCACCGCGCCGGTGGGCAGATCGAAGTCGGCTTCCTCGCACCGCCCGCCCGGGTCGATGACACGCGTCGGCACGACGGCGACGCCGCGCCTGGCCAGTTCCGGCAGATAGCGTTTGTCGCTGTTCCAGCGCACCACCGGCAGCGGATTCCACAGCCGGGTGGCGCGCCCCGCCTTGTCGGCCCACGCGAGGAACTCGTCGAGCCGTGCCGCGTAGCCCCAGGTCGACCGGATCACCGCCCGATCGAATCCGCTCCACTCCACGGCGTCCGCGTCCCAGGCCACCGGCTCCGCGGCCAGGCCGTCGGCACGCAGCGCGTCGACGATCAGGGGGAGGTCCACGTCGTACTCGATACCGGCGGCGCTCGTCACGATCGCGACCCTCGCAGCACCCATGGACACTCCCCGTTGCCTTGCACGTTGTACCGGAGCTCTTAGAACCCTCTTATGGTGCACGACTATTCACGACGCATGAGATCAACTTCCTCGACCCACAGCCGGACCCGGGGCCGCGCCGCCGCCCACGGGCTCGCCGTCACCCTCGCCCTCGCCGCGCTCGCCGGATGTACCACGGCGGCCGGCGCGGAGGTGTCCGCCACCGGTACCGGGGACGGCAAGGTCGCCGTTCCCGTCCGGGGCGGCACCGCCGTCATCGACACCGCGTCACTCGCCGTACGGGCGCGCCCGGCGTCCGGGGGAGAGCTGGAGCTGTCCGCCGCGGCCGCGACCGACCTCGGCCGGCCGGGCCCGGTCACCGAGATCCGAGGGGGAGCCCGCTGGACGTACCCCGCGAAGGAGTTGACGGTCACGGCCGTCGCGGAGCGCGGGCGGCTGCGGGTGAGCATCGCCGCGGGGCGCGACGGGGAGGTGCGGTGGCCGGTCACCGGTACCGACGCGTCCGCCACCGACCTCCAGCTCCCGCGTGGCGAGGGCCTCAACATCCCCGTGCGCGACGCGTTCTGGAGCGCGCCCGAGCGCGGACTCACCGGTGAGCCGATGGACATGGGCACCGGCGCGCTCACCATGCCGATGTGGGGATATACGTACGGCAGGCGCGGCGCGAGCTATCTCGTCCCCACCGACATCGGCACCTCGCTGGGGTTCGCCTCCGACCGGGGCGGGCTGCGCGGCACGGCCACCCACACCTTCGACGGCGGCGAGGACACCCGCTCGTACACCGTCACCTTCGCCCTCACCGACGGGAACCCCGTCGCCCCCGCCGTCGACTACCGCGACTGGCTCTCCGAGCACGGCCGCCTCGGCAGTCTCCGCGACAAGATCAGGGCCAACCCGGCCGACGGCAAGCTGCTCGGCGCCTTCCACGCCTATCTGTGGGGTGATGCGCGGACGCCGCAGGGCATGGAGGAGCTGCACAAGCTGGGCGTGAGCCGGATGTGGCTCGGCTACGACGCCGGAACCGATCCGATGAGCGCCCAGGCCGTCGCCGCCGCCAAGAAGAACGGCTACCTCGTCGGCCCGTACGACTCCTTCGCCAACGGGCAGGACCCCGCCACCGCCGACTCGCCGAGCTCGGCGTGGCCCGGCCGTGTCTACCCCGACTACTGCGTGATCGACGCGAAGGGCAAGCCGGAGACCGGATTCGGCAACCGGGGCTGCTACCTCAGCTCACAGGCGTTCGAGCAGTCCGAGTCGGCCGAGCACTACCTCGCCGAGCGCACGCGCCGGATGGTGACCAACGGCGCCGACAGCTACTTCCTCGACGTCGACGCGGCCGGAGACCTCTTCCGGGACCACAGCCCGCAGCACAAGATGACCAAGGCCCAGGACCGGGCCCACCGCCTCGCCCGGATGAAGCGCCTGCAGGACGGCGGGCTCGTCCTCGGCTCCGAGTCGGCCGGAGCGTGGGCCAACCAGGTCGTCGCCTTCAACCACGGGTCGGCGACCCCTGTGGGCAACGGTCTGTGGCCGCTGGAGCGCAACAAGGAGGTGTGGGGCGGATACGCCCCGGAGAAGGCGCCGAAGACCTTCTTCAAGCCGGTCGACCTGCCCGCGGACCTCGCCCGGGAGATGTACGACCCTAAGTACCGCATCCCGCTGTACGAGACCGCCCTGCACGGCTCACTGGTCAACGTCGAGCGCTGGGAGCTGTCCTTCGGCAAGCTGCCGCAGCAGAAGCAGACCCGCGCGATGCTGGCCATGCTCTACAACGTCCCGCTGAACTACGTCCTCGACGGGCCGACCCTGAAGCAGGACGGGCCCGAACTGGCCGCTCTGCAGAAGTACTTCGCCCCGCTGCACGAGAAGGCGGGCACCCAGCGGCTGACGTCGTTCCGCTGGCTGACCGCCGACCGCGCCGTGCAGCGCACCGTCTTCGGTGACGGCACGCTGAGCGTCACCGCCAACTTCGGAACCACCGCATCGCACGATGTGCCCGCGGGATGTGTGAGCGCGAAGCTCAAGGGCGACCGGCAGCCGAGGCTGCTGTGCCCGAAGAACGTGGTGCGCTGACCCCTCAACGGGCCAGTCGCAGCTCGATCCACGGTGTGCTGTCACCGGGCAGTACATACCGCTCGAATTCGACGAACCCGTGGTTCCGCGCGAACCGCAACCCCTCCACGTTGGAGGCGAGGACCACCGTCTCGACCACGTCGGCGCCGAGCGCCCGCGCGTGGTCGAGGCCGCGGGTGTAGAGCTGCTCGCCGAACCCCTGTCCACGGTGTTCGGCGAGCACGCGCGCGATCACCGTCGCCGTGCCGGAGCCGTCCTTGGGCGGACGCACCGTCGTGCACCCCACCAGGACGTCCTCCAGATAAGCGACTTCCAGACGGTTCCGGTGGACGCGCTCGCGCACCTCGTCGAGCGACAGGGGAGCGGTGGGGATGATCACGTTGTGCACATGCCGCCAGTCCCGCAGTGTGGCGTCGCTGTCCGGCACCTGGATACGAAGATTGCTCACCGGAGCAGCAGACCCGCAGGTGGGGCGGGCAGTCAAGGGCCAGCTGGACCAGCTCCCACTACGACGCGGCGGACAGCGGCCGGGTGATGGCCCTGCACCCGTTCGTCATCGGCCTGCTGTTCCGCCTCAAGTACCTGGGCCAGGCCCTGGAGTACGCGGTGAACCACCCCGGGGTGCGGGTGACGACGAGCGATGAGATCGCCGCCCACTTCGTCAGCGGAAGAAACCAGGCGTCGGCAGGCCCGGACGGAACGGCATGATCACCCGCTCCAGGTTCGCCTGGATCTGTTCGGCCTCCCGGCGGACGTCGCCAGGGACGTCACCCCGTTCCCGTATGAGCTGGGCGTAGATCGGTACGTCACTGTCGCTGTTCACCGCGCGCTGTCCCTCCTGGCCGCCGGCGCGTCCCGCCGGCGGCACGATTTTAGGCGGTGCGGGAGGGCGGTCGAGCACGGCGGTCGGTCCGTGGCCGCGATCGCGCTCGCCGTGGTGCCCAGCGGGACCCACTCGGAGCGGCGGCCGGCCCACCGGGAGACGGCCGGCACGTCGGGGGCTGTGCGGTAGAGCGGGTTGCCGCCGACGGCAAGGGCGACGCCCGCCTCCCCGATCGCGGTCCACGAGCCCGGAACCCCGTCGTACTGGAGGATCCGCCCGGTGGCCGCGTCGTCGGCGAACAGCCCGGCGCCACCTGCGTGCAGCTTGTGGGCCGGGCCGCCGATCCGCCGCCAGCCGCTGCCCCTGCCGTTGGCCTGCCAGATCTCCTTGTCGTCGGGGAGTGGCGGGCCACGTAGTCGGGGCCGCCCGCGTCGACCCAGGTGTCGCCGTAACGGGAGTACCGGAACAGGGCGCCCGTGTCCGGGCTCGTCGCGAAGAGGCCCGCGCCGCCCGCCGACGGCGTACGGGTGCGAGGACACGGCCTGGAGCGAGCGGGACGGAATCCGCCGTATCCGCTTCCCCAACCACCGGGCGTCGGCACGCTGTTGCTCCAGCGCGTGCCCGATGCGCACCAGCTCGAAGGCGGGCGTGGCGTCCGCGAGGGGGACGGACGGGAGGCGGCCGTGGGCGCCCGTGTCGGCCGGTGGGCCGGGCGCGGCCGCTGCGGCACGGGGCGGGGTACTGGTTTCCGGCGCGGCACAGGGGTGGGGCAGGGAGTCGGTCTCCGGCGAGAGCCGGGCCTGCGTCAAGTCTCCGGCGTCCGGTGGCGGAGACCCGGCCTCCGGTGTGCGGGCGGCCTCCGGCCAAGGCCCGGCCTCCGGTGTGCGGGCGGCCTCCGGCCAAGGCCCGGCCTTCGGTGTGCGGGCGGCCTCCGGCCAAGGCCCGGCCTTCGGTGTGCGGGCGGCCTCCGGCCAAGGCCCGGCCTTCGGTGTGCGGGCGGCCTCCGGCCAAGGCCCGGCCTTCGGTGTGCGGGCGGCCTCCGGCCAAGGCCCGGCCTTCGGTGTGCGGACATCTTCCGCCGAACGGTCGGCCTTCGGCGCAGGGGCGCCCCGGCGCAGCGCGCCCGCCACCGGCACGGGGCCGCCCTGCGTCAACTCCGCTGCAGCCGACCGGATTTCGCCCCCCCCGCCGGGCACTCGCGTCCCGTTGGGCCTCGGCGTCCGCGACGGCCCCTCGTGCCGCCGCCTCCACGGACCGGGCGGCCACCAACTGGTCGACGGCCTGGTCCGGTCGCAGCCGCACCTGCTCGGCCACTGCGGATTCCGCTTCCTCGGACGCCGCGTCCCCAGATCGCGCTTCCGCGAGCCTGGAGGAGGCGTCCGGCTGCCCGGCCGCCGGGGAAGGCACCCCGGCGGCGGAGCTCGCGTACCCGGCCCCGCCGTCGTCCGCGCGGTCCCGGAGCAGCGTCACCATCGCCGGCAGGCTCTCCACCAGACGGCCCGATCCGGCGAGGTCCGTGCGTGCCTGACGCAGTGCCTCCTCCACGCCCGGCGCGGGCCTGCCCGCCACCTCGGCAGTGAGCGCCCGGTCGTGCAGCCGCCGGGCCTCGGCGAGCAGCCCTTCTCGGCGCAGGGGGTCCCGGACCTGGTCCTTGAGTACGGTGTTGAGGCGCCCGAGCGCGATGACCCGTGCTCCGGAGCGGTATTCGCTCCACGCCGTCTTGCCGCCGCCGTACCGCTGCGCGAGCTCCCGCACCGTCTGGCCGCGGGTCACCTCACGCAGAAAGCCCGCGAGTTCGTCGGCGGCTTCCGCTCTGCCCTTCGGCCCACCTTGCGGACGTCCTGCTCTGGTCATGTGTCGCCCCTGCTCCACCAACCGGCCGCATGGTCCGTGCGTTGACCGACGCGCGTGCGGCCCCCCGGCCGCATCCCCCGCGCGAGCGCGGCACGGGGAACACCTTCCGGCTTGTCACGTCCAGCACAAGAAGCCACCGGTGTCTCGAATGCGCGCCCGCCCCCACCGGCGGAACGGGCGCCGGCCCGTCACGGCGGTGAGCTATGTTTTGAACACACATGGCATGAGAAGGAGGCCCGCCGGTGTCATCGGGGCAGAAGGCGCGCGCCCAGGCGGCCGCGATCACGCCGAGCGGGCAGGCGTCGGACCACGAGCGCCCCGCGGCGGACCGGGTGCGCGCCCTCTTCGACGGCCACCGCCTCTCCCCGGGGCAGCGGCGCATCGCCCAGTACATGATCGACCACCTCACCGAGGCCGTGTTCCTCTCGATCACCGAGCTCGCGGAGCGGGCCGGGGTGAGCCAGCCGTCCGTGACCCGCTTCGCGGTGTCCCTCGGCTACAGCGGCTATCCCGCCCTGCGTGACGTGCTCCAGCCGATCGCCCTGAGCGCGGTCGCGGGGTCGCCGGAGACCCGCGAGCAGATCCGGCACAACGAGCTGCAGGCGGCGGTGGACGCCGAGATCGAGAATTTGGAGAACGTGCGCAGGCTGGTGGCCAACACCAACCAGGTGCTGGAGATCGGCCGCGAGCTGGCCGGCTCGGTGCCGCTGACCATCATCGGCCTGCGGATCTCCGTGTCCCTGGCGGAGTACTTCGCGTACGCGGCCCGGCGCATCCACCCCGATGTGCGGCTGGTGACGCGCGGCGGCAGCGTCGCCTACGACGCGCTGCTCCAGTCCCGCTCGGCGGGCGGCACCTGGGTACTGGCCTTCGCCATGCCCCGGCACGCCAAGGAGACCCTGGCCGCGCTGCGGGCGGCCCGCAGCGCGGGGCTGCGCATCGCTCTGATCACGGACACCACCCTGGGGCCGCTGGTCGACGAGGCGGATGTGGCGCTGACCGCCGGCACCGGATCACGGCTGGTGTTCGACTCGTACGCGGCACCGAGCATGCTCGCCGCGGCCCTGCTCCAGGCGATGGCGGATGCCGATCCGGAGCGGACGCAGGCGCGCCTCGAGGAGTACGAGCAGGCCGCCGACCAGCACGGTTTCTTCCTGTAGGACCGATTCGCCCACCGGGCTCCCCGGGATCTTCACACCTTTCGGGTGCATGAATTTTTTCATACCCTTGTTTACTCAACGGTATATATGTTTACTGAGGCGGTGGCGATCCCCCGATCCCCCAGATGCCAAGGAAGGCGACCCCACGCCCTCTGAGAGCGAACAGCCGACGTGACGCCCCCCTCCTCGCGTCAGGCCGGATGTTCGATCGAGGCTTTCGGATCCGGGCGGACGCCCACGGGCGGCCTCGGCTAACCCCTAGGCCGGGGCCGCCCCCCTTCCACCTCTCGATCAGAGTTCGACAACTTCGGAAGCGACGAGAATGCCCCACACGGCCCCTACCATCGCGCTCAGCCCGGACTGGCCCTGTCAGGTCAAGGAACCCGGGACGCGGGACTGGGAACGCACGGCCACCCGCTGGCTGCGCGACCTGCTGCCGGCCCGCTACGCCGGCTACTCACCGCTCACCCGCCACCACGTCATCCTCGCCCGGCACGCACAGCTCCAGCTCCAGCACGAGCTGCGCGCGGTCCGGGTGGCCCTGCAGACCAGCCGGGCCGAGCTGCCCACGCTGGGCGTGGCGGAAGCGGTCATCGAGAACACCATCCGGATGTACGCGACGGAGCTGGACCAGCTGGGCCGCCTCGCGCGCGGGGTGCGTCTGGTGACGGACGCGCTGATGGGCGACCACCCGGCCCACCGCAGGCCGTAGGCCACGTCCGCCCGGCCGAAGCCCTCACGTACCCTCGCGCCTCACGTCATCGCCGCCCCCGGCGCCACGAATCCGCAGATCAGTACGGACAGGATGGCGAGCAGGGACCAGACGAAGCGCAGGTACTTGTCGTAGCCGACCTTGGCGAGGGCGACGCCGCCGATCGTCACGGCCGCCGTCGGCACCCACAGGTTCATCCAGCCGCTCGCCGCCTGCCAGGCGGTGACGACCACCGCCCGCGAGACGCCCGCGAAGTCGGCCGGCGGGGCGAGGATCGGCATGGCGAGGGTGGCGTGCCCGGAGGTGGACGGGATCAGGAAGGCCGGCGGCAGGTTCACCACGAAGACGATGACGGCGAACAGGCCCGAAGAGGTGCCCTTCACGACGCCCTCGATGGAGTGCAGGACCGTGTCCGTGATCCTGGAGTTGTTCATGATCACGGTCACGCCGCGGGCCGGCGTGATGACGAGCGCGGGGGAGATGAAGTCGCCCGCGCCCTCGATGATCGTCGAGCTGGTCTTCTGCTCGCCGAGGCGGGCCGCCAGGCCGACGAGCACCGCCGCGCGCAGGAAGAGCGCCGCCAACTGCGGGAAGGGCCAGTCGAGTTCGAAGGGGTACGGGGTGGCGTCGGCCTTGCCCGTCAGCGCGCTCGACCGCGGCACCACCGAGAAGATCATGAAGGCGAAGACGAGGCCGAGCACGACGAGAACGGCCTTGTGCGTGCCACCACCGGGGCGGTGCCGGGCAGGTCGAGCCGCTCGATGTGGGGCACTCCGACGTCACGGAGCAGCTCAGCCACCAGGTCGTGCGCCTGCTCGATGGGTTCGGGCGGAAAGCCCGGGAAGGCGATGGAGGGAGGCGCCGCCAGCCGTTCCAGATCTGCGCGGAGCCCGTCCATGAGGCCGTCGACCCGGGTTTCCAGCTCCATCGCACGCCGCCCTGACTGCCGCTGAGCCGCCGCGCCCGGCGCACGGGCCGACGGATCCGAATGCCATCGGGACACCACGATTCGCGATCGGGCGCACCGCCGCACTACGGGTGGTGGACCCGGGGCACCCCGCTCGCGCCCGTCGTTGTCAGTGGTGGATGGCACGCTGGCGGGTATGGACGAGCTGATACGGCGCCGTGTCTATGGAGCCGACCACGACGATCCGGACCCCGGACCGCGACCGGGCCATGTCTACCGCGAGCTGGTGGCGGGACCGCTGGACGGGCTGCTGCTCGACGTCACCGGCTGGACCGACGGGCAGCTGCGCGAAGGCGCCGCGCTCGCCACGGAGATCGGCTCCCACGGCCCGGGCGGCCGCGCCTGGTACGGCCCGCGGCCCGGCGATCCGCACCACTGGGACTGGGCGGGCGACACGCCCTGACTATGCGGGCCCGGAGCGGCGGGAGCCCTGCTGTCCCGGCCCGCGGACGATCAGCCGGGTGAGCAGCACGACCGACCGGGGCGCCGAGCGGTCGCCGTCGATGCGGGAGAACAGCAGCTGGGCCGCGGTGGCGCCGAGCGCGACCGGATCCTGGCTGACCACGCTGAGCGGCGGGCTGAGGCGGTCGGCGAGCGGGAAGTCGTCGAAGCCGATGACGTCGACGCGGTCGGCGTGCCCGAGCGCGCCCATCACCCCCATGGTGATCACGTCGTTGGTGGTGAACAGGGCGGTGGGCGGCCGGGCCAGGGCCCGCAGCGCGGCCAGCGCCGCCGCCGCGTCCGACCGGCTGCGCAGGTCGTGCCGTACGAGCGCGGGGTCCTCGGGTACGCCGTGCGCGGCCAGCGCGTCGAGGTAGCCGGCGTGGCGCTCGCGCTGGGTCCAGATGCCGAACCGGTCGCCGAGGTAGGCGATACGGGTGTGGCCCTGGGCGAGCAGATGGCGGACGGCCCGCTCCGCGCCCGCGCGGTTGTCGACCGTGACGGTGTCGACGGCCAGGCCCTTGGCGGGCCGGTCCACACAGACGACGCGCGTGCCGCCCTCCATCGGCTGTTTGAGGAAGCCGTGGCCGCCGATGGTGGGGACAAGCAGGAGGCCGTCGACCTGGCGGGCGGTGAAGGCCGCTATGACCTCGCGTTCGCGGCGCGGCTCGTCGTTGGTGCTGCCGACGAGGACGAGACAGCCGCGGCGATGCGCCTCGTCCTCCACCGAGCGGGCCATGAGCGCGTAGAACGGGTTGGCCAGATCGTCCACGACGAGCCCGATCGTGGACGTTCCGGGGTTCTTTCGCCGTAGGTTGCGGGCGTTGTCGTTGCGCTGGTAGCCCAACTGCCGTACGGCCTGCTCGACTCGGGCGGCCGTCCCGGGGGAGACCCCGGGCTCGCCCGACACCGCGCGCGACACGGTCATGGGGCTGACCCCGGCGGCGCGGGCCACGTCCTTCATCGTCGGGCGGTTCACGGGCCTCCTCAGCGGCGGATCCCTCTTCGGGGACGGGCACGGCGATGCGTCGATGATTGCAGACGGAGCCGCATGTCAGGCCAGATGAGGGGACCTTGGTGCGGCTGGTGCGGCCTGGGCTCCGGTGCGGGCCCGGCTTGGTAACGTTCCCACCCTCAACGGCTGGTTCCGGGGCTTGTTCACGCCCCTGCCTCTTGACGAGCCGTCAGGGACACCTCAACAATCCTGAGTTGATTGGTAACGTTCACACGCCCACCCTTCACCCGCACTCCGAGCATCCCCGTCCCCGAGGCAGCCCGCCGGACGGCGAGCGGGCCTCCGCGAGAAGGTGGTCCCCCCTCGTGCTCCGATCCGTGCACCCCTCCAGATCCCCGCTCCGCTCCCGGTACGCGGGGGCGTTGAGCGCCCTCGCCCTGGCCGCCTCGGGCCTCGTCGGCCTCGCCGCGGCGGCGCCGGCCCACGCGGCGGTGCTGCCGCTGACCCAGTACGTGGACCCGTTCATCGGCACCGACGACAGCAACGCCCCCAACCCCGTGCCGGGCGGCGCCGGGGGCAGCACCTACCCCGGCGCCGTAGTGCCCTTCGGCGGCGTCCAGTTCAGCCCCGACACCCCCACCGCCTCCCCGTCCGGCTACCGCTACAAGGACGCCTCCGTCGAGGACTTCAGCCTCACCCACTTCGACGGCGCGGGCTGCGCCAACAACGAGGACCTGCCGCTGCTGCCGGTCACCGGCGCACTCGGCACCTCACCGGGCTCCAACTGGACCGGCTACGCGTCCGGCTACACCAAGGCGAACGAGGTGGCCAGGCCCGGCTACTACAAGACGCGCCTCGACCGCTACGCCACCGACGTCGAGCTGTCCGCCACCACCCGCACCGGCATGGGCAAGCTGACCTACCCCGCCTCGGCCACGTCCCGCCTGCTGGTCAACACGGGCCGCAGCGCCACCGGCAGCCGCGCCGGAACCGTGCACGTCAACGGCAACGAGCTGACCGGCAGCGTGACGGCCGGCGGATTCTGCGGCTCGTCCAAGACGTACCAGATCTACTTCGACATCCGCTTCGACCGGACCCCGACCGGCTTCGGCACCTGGTCGGGCTCCGCTGTCACCGACGGCTCGGCGAACGCGTCGGGCACCAACACCGGCGCCTACGTCACCTTCGACACCACCGCCAGCACCACGGTCCAGTTCAAGGTGGGCCTGTCGTACGTCAGCGTCGCGGGCGCCCAGGCCAATGTGGCGGCGGAGAACGGCGGCTGGGACTTCGGCGCGGTACGCACGGCGGCCGACGACTCCTGGAACCGGATGCTCAACCGGCTCCAGGTCTCCGGCGGCAGCACCGCTGAGCGCCAGAAGTTCTACACCTCGCTCTACCACGTCCTGCAGAGCCCCAACATCTCCAGTGATGTGAACGGCGACTACCGGGGCTTCGACAACGCCGTGCACAACTCGGCCCGGCCGGTGTACCAGAACTACTCGGGCTGGGACATCTACCGCTCCTGGGCGTCGCTGATAGGGCTGATCGCGCCCACCGAGGCCAGTGACATCGCCAAGTCGATGGTCCTGGACGGGCAGCAGGGCGGACTGCTGCCCAAGTGGTCGCAGCAGACCAACGAGGACTTCGTGATGACCGGCGACCCGGGCCCGATCATCGTCGCCGGCCTGTACGCGTTCGGGGGGCGCGACTTCGACACGAGCGCGGCGCTCGCCCTGATGGAGAAGGCGTCCAACGGCGGCACCACCCAGGGCAGCGCGATCCGCGGGCGCCAGTCGACGTACACGAACCTGCACTACCTCGACGACCCCTCCGACTCGCTCGAATACTCCGCGTCCGACTTCGCGGTGGCCCAGTTCGCCAAGGCGCTCGGCAACACCTCCAGCTACACCACCCACATGAGCCGCGCGCAGTGGTGGCGCAACACCTTCAGCCAGGAGTCGTCGTACGTCCAGCAGCACAAGAGCGACGGCTCCTGGACCTGGCCGCTCGACCCGGCGAGCCAGTCCACCTTCACCGAGGGCAACGCCTCCCAGTACACCTGGATGGTCCCGCACGACTTCGCCGGCCTGATCAACTCGATGGGCGGCCGGCAGACCGCCGTCCAGCGCCTCGACCACCACTTCACCGAGGTCAACGCCGGTCAGAGCAGGCCGTACTACTACATCGGCAACGAGCCCGAGCACGGTGTGCCGTGGGCCTACAACTATGCCCGCCACCCGGCCGGAGCCTCGGACGCGGTGCGCAAGGTGATGGCCGAGTCCTTCACCACCGGCGCCGGCGGCCTGCCGGGCAACGACGACCTCGGCGCCACCTCCGCCTGGTACGTGTGGGCGGCGCTCGGTATGTATCCGGCCACGCCCGGCGCGGACACGCTCGCGCTGCACGGGCCGCAGTTCCCGTCCGTCCTGATCCAGCGCGCCGCCGGGAACATCACCATCAACACCTCCGGCTCCGGCCCCTATGTGCAGGGGCTCGGCGTCAACGGCACCGCCACCAGCCACAACTACCTGCGCTATCCGGACCTCGCGGCCGGTGCCACCCTCACGTACACCATGGGCGCGGTCCCCAGTGCCACCTGGGGCACCGGGGCGTCCGACGTGCCGCCCTCCTTCCAGGACGGCGCCACTCCGGTACCGCCCGCGCCCGAGCTCGGCGCCGACCTCGCCCAGGGCGCGACGGCGACCGGATCGGCCGTCTGCGCGGCGGCCGAGTCGCCCGACAAGGCGGTGGACGGCTCGTTGAAGAACAACAGCAAGTGGTGCTCGGCCGCGAGCAGCCCCTCGCTCCAGGTCGATCTCGGATCCGCCAGGAACGTGTCGTCGTTCGTGGTCGAGCACGCCGGTCTCGGCGGTGAGAACACCGGCTGGAACACCGGTGGCTTCCAGATCCAGACCAGCACCGACGGCTCCTCCTGGACCACGGCCGCCACCGTCACGGGGTCGCGCTCCAGCCGGACCTACCACCCGGTCTCGGCCCGCACGGCCCGCTACGTCCGGCTGCTGGTCACCAGCCCGTCCAACACCTCGGGCAGCGCGGCCCGCATCTACGAGCTGGAGGTGTACGGCGGCGGGAGCGGCAACCTCGCCCTCGGGCGGGCGGCGACCGGCTCGGCGTCGTGCAACGGGTCGGAGACCCCCGACAAGGCGGTCAACGGAAGCGTCAGTGGCGGCAACAGCGACAAGTGGTGCTCGCTCGCCTCCGGCACCAAGGACCTCCAGGTCGACCTGGGCGCCTCCCACCCGCTGAACTCGATCACCGTGCGCCACGCGGGCGCGGGCGGCGAGAGCGCCGGTCTGGACACCAAGGACTTCGATCTGAGCGTCTCCGCCGACGCGGCGACCTGGACCACGGTGGCACAGGTCCGCGGCAACAGCGCCGACTCGACCACCAACCCGGTCGCCGCCTCCGCCCGCTATGTGCGGCTCTCGGTCGTCACTCCCACGCAGACCGCCGACCAGGCCGCCCGGATATACGAGTTGGAGGTCTACGGCACCTGACGCACGGGCCTGGTCGACGGGATGTCGTCGCGCGCCGCCGGGCACGTGTGGTCGGCGGCCGGCAGCCGCCCGTCGGCCAGATAGGCGTTGACCGTACGAGATCCGCCGTTCGCCGAGCACCGTCCGCACCACGTCGAGGTCGCGTGCGGCGTTGCGGGTCGACGCGTACGGCAGCAGACCGGCCGCGTTGCGGCGGCACTTGGCGGCCAGATCGCGCTGGAGGGCGTCATACGGGCGAAGCCCGCCCGGTCCTTGCCTGCCGCGCGGAGGTGCGCGCTGGTCGGCCAGCGGCAGTCGATGGGCGCGTTCCGGCCGGTGATGCGGGGGTCGACGCCCACCGCGTCGTACCGGGCAGCGAGTTCGCCCATCGCGGCCCGGCGCTCCAGCAGGTAGTCGATCACCGGGTCGCCGGGCCGCCCTCGTTCACCACGAGTGCGCCGATCCAGTGAGCGGTGTCGGTTGCCCGGATGCGGGCGACCGCGACGGTGACGCCCGGGCCGCCGGGGCGGGTGTGGTCGAGGGGGACCTTCACCTCGGCGCACCGGGGCCCGCCTTCTCCAGCTCCTGGCCGGAGGTGTCCTGGGCGTCGCGCACACAGCCGTGCCAGGCGGGGACTTGGCGGGCGGGATCGGCGGGGCGGGCGGCGGCCGTCGACGGCGGGGCGGCCGTCAGCGCGAGGAGGGCGGCCACGGCCGTGGCCGCCCCGAGCCGGACGCGGGTCTGCTGGCCGTACGCGAGCCTCGCGTCACCGAGGGTAGCGGGACGTTTCGTCACTCCGCCGCCGAAAGCGGAAATTCCGTCAGAGGACCGCGACGGGCGAGGCGCGCTCGAAGTCCGCGAGGACGATACCGCCCTCCTTGGTGTCGTCGTTGATGAAGACGATCGACTCGATGGGTACGTTCCGTTCGTCGCTCAGCGCAGCCACCAGCTCCTGTGCCACGACCGTCTCCAGGACGACCCGGGCGCTGGGTGGGCTGTCGGGCAGCCGTACGACGGCGAGGTTCTCGGACGCCTTGACCCGGGCGGTGGTCACCAGCAGCGTCAGATGGCCCGCGGCCGACAGGGAGCGGGCGAGCGCGACCTCGCGGCCGCAGCCGAAGACGAGGTGCAGTGTGTTGCCCGCCGACTCCATCTCGCCGTGCAGGTAGTTGCGGGTGACCGAGGCGGCGGCCGGCATCCGGGGCACCTCGCGCAGCAGCAGCGCCGCCTCCTCCGCGGTGACCCGGGAGGCGCCGGAGGCGACGCAGTCGGCGGCCACGCACCGCGCGGCACGGGTCCGCAGCGAGGCGACGGCGTGGGCCGCCCGCGTCCGTACGGCCTCGGCCTGCTCGGGGACGCCGTCCCAGGCGTCCCCGTCGCGGCCCGCGATCACCCCCGCGATCAGGTCGAGGGCGACGACGGTACCGGTGAAGCCGACGGTCGAGGCGCAGGAGTCCGGCTCGTTGCCGAGGTCGACGGTGAGTCCGGCGAGGGCGCCGAGCGGGGAGGGGGTGACGTTGAGGAGCGCGAGGGTCGGCACGCCGCACGCCGCCCGGAACGCCGCGATCGTCTCCGAGCTGCGGCCGCTCTGCGACACGCCGATGAGCAGATCCGTGTCGAAGCCGCCCAGCCCTTCCTCGATCTCGCTGGCGAGCACCCGCTGGGCGGGCACGCCGTGGCCGCGCAGCACCTCGACCGGCAGCGCCAGAGCCGCGTACGAGGCACCGATGCCGACGAGGAGCGGGCGCTTGACGTCACGCAGCCGGTCACCGACGGAACCGTCCAACTGCCGCCGCACATGGTCGATCACGCGCTCCAGCGCCTGCGGCTGGCCGGCCTGGCCGTCGAGGAAGGTGATTCGCGTTCCGGACATGAGGAGTCCTTTCGTGCGCCCCCGGCGTGAGCGGGCCGGAGCGCGGAGCGGGGGACAGAAGGCGGACGAACCGGGCAGGTAGGACGTTGAAGGCAGGATCATCCTGCGAAGTGCCGACCGGGGGAATGGCGCCCGGGGAGCGCACGGTGGCGGTCGTGTCCGCCGTGACCGCAGGTGCCTCATCCGCGGCGGTGGCGCGCCGGGGCCCCACTGCGCACGGCGCAGGGTGTCCGCCATCCGGCCGGGCGCCGGGTACCCGCCCACGTACACGGGCCGTCCCCCGCTCCGAAGAGGCGGGGGACGGCCCGGAAGGTCAGGCGTGGGACGTCAGGGCGTCAGATGAGGTCCATCGCGGCCACCTCGTCGGGGCTGCCGTAGCTGACCGGGCCCTGGAAGCGGTGGCGGGCGGTGACGAACCACCACACGGTGGCGATGAACAGCACCGCACCCAGCGCGATCGGGGCGTAGTTGAACGAGGTGGTGGTGATCGGCGAGGTCTGCGGCAGCATGAACAGCACGCTGCTGAGCGCGATCCAGACCACGGCGACCGCCGCCACGGGCTTGCCCCACCGGCCCAGGTTCCACGGGCCGGGCTCGAAGGCGTCCAGGCGCAGCCGCAGGAAGATGGGGACGCCGTAGGCGAGGTAGAGGCCGACGACGTTGACACTGACGATGGCGGTGAAGGCGGTGTGCGACCACCAGCCGGGGATGATCAGCACCAGCGAGCAGGCCGCGGCCAGCCACACGGCCTTGACCGGGGTGCGGGTGCGCAGGGAAACCGAGTGCCACCAGCGCGATCCCGGCATCGCCCCGTCGCGCGAGAAGGCGAAGATCTGGCGGGTGTTGCTGGTCATGTTGGCGAGGCCGCAGAACAGCATGGCGCCGATCACGATCAGCAGGAGCAGCTTGGCGGTGCCCATGCCGAGCGCGTCGATGAGGATCTGCACCGGCGGGGCCGCCGAGCTCGCCTCGCCCGCGTAGTCGCGGATCGCGTACACCAGGGCGAGCATCAGGACCAGTCCGGCGAGCGCCGAGTAGATGATCGCGCGCATGATGCCCTTGGGCGTGTTGACCGTGGCCTTCACGGTCTCCTCCGACATGTGGAAACTGCCGTCGAAGCCGGTGAACGTCCAGCTGGTCACCAGCAGGCCCAGCATCGCCGCGTACAGCCCGTTGCTGAAGCCGGTGGTGTTGACGAAGTGGTTGGCGAACGACGCGGACTGGTGATGTGAGGGCTTGAAGCTCAGGGCGGCCACGATCACCACCATGCCGACCAGCAGCCACCACACGGAAATCCGGTTCACCACGGCCACCAGCTGCACCGTGTACGTGTTGGCCAGCGCCTGCACCACCAGGATCACCGCGGCGATGCCGACGGTCTGCTGGGGCGTCGGGTCGTACGACGGCCACTGCATCGAGACGAACGCCTGGATGAAGGTCGCGGCCGCGTAGTTGGTGGCGGCGGTGCCGCCCACCTGGCCGACGAAGTTCAGCCACCCCGTGTACCAGGACCAAGCGCCGCGGTGCCGCTTGGCGAGCTTGCCGGCGGAGAAGTACAGGGCGCCGCTGGTCGGGTAGGCGGAGGCGATCTCGCCCATCGCCGCGCCGACGAACAGCACCATCACCGACACACCGATCCAGCCGAAGATGAGGATGCGCGGGCCGCCGGCGCCCATTCCGAATCCGAAGGCGGAAAATATACCGGAGATGATGTTGATGATCGTAAAAGATATCGCGAAATTGTCGAACGCGTGGAATCTGCGGGTGAGTTTCCGCGGGTAGCCCATCGCGTGCAGCGTCGCGTCGTCGTCGAGGGCGACGGGTGCTTCACGGCGAGGGGCTTTCGAGCGGAGCGGGGACGTGCGCTCGGACACTGGGGCAGCCTTTCCTGGTGGGGGTGGACAGGACGCGTCGAGTCTCGTACGGGTGCCGCGGGGGCGTGCGGCCGCAGGGGTGGATCAGGCCGGGCCGGGGGTCTGAAGTCCGCATGACCGCCTGGCCCTGGTCAGCCGTTCCTCGGGGTCGCCGAACGCGCTCCAGGGCATACGGGAGGCGTAGGGCCCCATGGCCGTGAGCACTTCCCGGGCCTCGAACTCGCGCTTGGCCATGTACAGCGCGTGCGCAAGATACGCCAGGTCGAGCACCGGCGTGAAGCGGTAACTCGCCGTGTGGGGAAACCAGTTCTGGTAGATGCCCAGCGCGGTGGCCGTCCACTGGGGCTGCAGCCAGGTGCTGTCCGCGAGGAGCGCGGACGAGTCGTAGTCCTCGACCAGCGCGACCAGGGGGAGCAGTCGCAGCGGCGAGTTGAGCGGTGCGCGGTGGCTGAGGAAGGAGGCGACGTCCCAGCGGGCGCTCGCCGAGCCGCCGTGGCGCGTGAAGAAGAAGGCCAGGAACCGGTGGTGGGCCTCACGGTTCCAGGGGTCGAGCCGCAGGACGTGGGAGAAGAGCAGCCAGGGTCCCGGCGGCGCGGTCAACAGGCCTTTGGGGGCCGGGTCGTGGGAGCGTTCGAAGCGGGCGAGGGCGAGCTGGGCGACCCACGGGGTGGGGTCCTGCGGGAGCAGCTTCGCGGCCCGTCCGCAGGCGGCGGTCGCGATGCGCACCAGCGCACCGGCCCGGCCGTCCTGGGCGTCGGCCATGCGTAGCGCTCGTACCATCGCGACACGCGCGGCCAACAGCGCGGCCTCCGCACTGGGTTCCTCGGCGAGCCACCGCTCGGCGAGGTCGGAGTCGGCGGCCTCGGACGCGAGCACCAGCGAGCGGTGGGCCCGCACCTCGAAGTCCGTGCGCGCGTCCTTGAGTACGTTGTGCGCACTCAGATACCGACCGGCCCGCACGTCCGTGCATGCTTGCGCCAACTCGCGATCGTCGGCGGCTGGATGCCACACGTACTGTCCCTCGAACGAGCCCGCAGTCACGATCCCCTCTCCATCCCGAAGACGACGCCACCCGCATGCGCATTCCGGCCATGGCGAATTCGGCCAAGGGACGTAACCCCTACGCAGGCTCACTGACAGCGAGGCACACCTTACTCATCATTAAGTCGTATCGAAACTCGTCGCCCGGAATATCTGGTTCCTTGTCATTTATGGGCGGGACAAATGAGGTTCGCTCCACCGGTGCCGTCGCGCGGCTTTGGCGGGGTGCCGGTACGGGGTATGTGTACGGCATATTCCTCGGCCGATCGAGCCTTTTCGGCCGTGGCCGGATTCAGCGGACGGCGTTCCCGCGCCGCCTCACGGCAGCAGCGAGCGGGTCCGTAGCCAGATCTCCATCTCGTGGAGCGGCTCGTCGACCGTGAGGAAGTTGCTCCGGACGCCGAGCCCCGCCGCCCGGCCGTAGGTGTCGGCCCGCTGCTGCGCCAGCTTCACCAGCCGGATCGGCTCGGCGAGGCCCACCGGGTCCTTCGCCTCCATCGCCGCGCGCAGGGCCGCTGCGGCGGCGAGCTTGCGGGTGGCCGCCCGGCGGCACTCGTCGGCCGTGGTGCAGCTCGGATCCGCCGTGGCCCGATAGGTCTTGAGGGCCTGTGTGAGGCTCGGCGCCGAAGACGCGGACGGTTTCGCGGAGTCGTCCGCGTTCGCGTCGTCACACCCGGCCGCCGCCACGGCGAGCACGACAGCCACCGCGAGCGCCGTCCCGGTACGGCGTACCGGTCCTAACGGCACAGCTCCGCCAGCCAGTGGTCGGCGACCTTCCGCGAGGCGGACACGATCTCGTACCTGGACGGGAGACCGTCGGCGGCGCTTGCCGGGGACAGTGCTGCCAAGGGGCCGGCAGTCGCCAACACGGCACTGGCTGCCAGCAGTTGACGTCGATTCATCTCCCGGCACCTCTCCATCCGTGGAATTCCGTATCCTGCACGGGAATCAGGGGTGTGTCCATGGAGCGTTGTCCAAAGGGGCCACCCGGGTGGTGCGCGTGACGCGGGTGCGCGGCGCGTGCCACCCTTGCCGTCTGTGGAGGCCCTGTCACGGGGCCGGGCGCCGGTGCCGGCCGGCGCCGAGGGAACCGATACCTGGAGTAGGGCTGTTGCTGCATCTGCGTCTGAACGTGCCCGCCGACCTCACCGACGAGGTGGTGCGGACCCTGGAGGCCACGGTGGGCACCGCCCATCTGGCCGTCGTCCCGGGCGCCTCCCGCAACCCCGCGGGCGATCTGGTGCTGTGCGACGTCGCCCGCGAGGCCGGGGACGAACTCCTCGGCAGTCTGCGCTCCCTCGGCCTCGACCGGTCCGGGGCGATCGCCGTCGAGAACATCGACCTGTCGCTGTCCAAGCGCGCCGAGAAGGCCGAGGCGGAGGCCCCGGGCGAGGGCGTGGACGCGGTGCTGTGGGAACAGCTGGCGGACGCGACCCACGAGGAGTCGACGCTCACGGTCACCTATGTGGCGTTCCTGGCCATCGCCACGATGCTCGCCGCGTGCGGAGTGATGCTCGACAACGCCATCCTGATCGTGGGCGCGATGGCGGTCGGTCCCGAGTTCGGGCCGCTGGCCGGGATCTCCACGGCGCTCGTCCAGCGCGCGCCCGGGCTTGCGTGGCGGTCGCTGACGGCGCTGGTGGTGGGCTTCGCCGCGGCCATGCTGCTGACGGCCGGGTTCGGCTGGCTCCTTGACCAGGTGGGGCTCTTCGACAAGGCCATGCTGGAGGCGGACCGCCCCAACACCGCCTTCATCTGGAAGCCGGACTGGATGTCGTTCGTCGTCGCCTTCCTGGCGGGTGTCGCCGGAACCCTCTCGCTCACCTCGGCCAAGTCCGGGGCGCTGATCGGGGTGGCCATCTCGGTGACCACTGTCCCGGCGGCGGCCAACGCCGCCATGGCGTTCAGCTACAAGGAGTACGCCCAGACCTGGGGCTCGACCGAGCAGCTGCTCGCCAACCTGGGCGGGATCGTCCTTGCGGGCATCCTCACCCTGCTCACCCAGAGGTCATTCCTGGCGAGCCTGCGCCGGCGCCGTACGCCCGCGCGCTGAGGCTCGTACCGCGTGGCGCGGGGCGGGGGCAGCCCGCCGCTCCCGCGCCACACGCGAACGGGCCGGTCAGTGCTGCTGGGGGCGGCCCTTGTCGAACCAGTCCTCCGACTCGCAGTGGTGCTCGTAGTACGAGCCCTTGCTGGCCTTGCTGCCCTCGGCGGTGTGGCAGCTGCTCTTGTTCCCGCCCTCGGCGCCGTTGTCGCCATCGCGGTCGTTGTCACGGCCGGAGCCGCGCCCGTGCTCGCGGTCGTTGTCACGGTCGGAGTCGCGCCCGTGCTCGCGGTCGTTGTCACGGTCGGAGTCGCGCCCGTGCTCGCGGTCCCTGTCACGGTCGGAGTCGCGCCCGTGCTCGCGGCCGTGGTCACGGCCGTGGTCCTGGCCGTGGCTGTGCTGGCGGCAGTGATCGTCGTTGTCGTGGGCGAGCGCGGTCGCCGCGCCGCCGAAGACCATGCCGACTGCGAGGACGCTCGCAGAGATCGTGGTACGCAAACGCATGGGTGCTCCTGTGAAGTGGGTGAAATCTGACGTCCTCAGCGATCACCGTTACGGGAGTCGGCGAAACCTGACGTCACTCGACTGCCCGGTGTGTGACTACCGGTGTGTGACGTCCTTCACGTCTATGTGGCGGAACGTGATGAATGCCTTACAGGGGCACTACGTACAGGTGTGCACAAGGATCGGCGTGACGTTTCTGCAGGAGGTTCCCCATGAGGCCGTTCACTCTGCACTACACGGTGCCGCATGAACCGGAGGCCGTGGCCGTCCCCTACCACTTCGACGCCTCACGGCAGCTGAACGTGCTGCCCGACGGGCGTCCCGCCGTCGCCGACCGCGCGGTGCTCAGGGCGACCGGCACCACCACGTCCACCGCCGGTTCCCAGACCCATTTCGACGACTGACGGCCCGGCAGTCGGATGACGGTTCTCATCCTCACCTGCGAAGGTGACGTCACCACGGACATGGTGGTGACCGAGCTGCACGAGCGGGGTGTCCCGCTGGTGCGCCTCGACCCCGCCGATCTGCCCGGCAGAGCGGTGCTGTCCGCCGAGTACGCCCACGGGGACTTCGCCGGGCACCTGTCGGTCGACGGGTTCCTCGTGAGCATGTCCGGGCTGCGCTCGGTCTGGGTGCGCCGGCCGGGGCAGCCCGCCGCCCATGCGCCCGAGCCCTCCCAGTGGCTCACCGCGGAGGTCCGGCAGGCGCTGTTCGGCATGCTGTACTCGGCGTCGGCGCGCTGGATGAACCATCCGCGCGACGCCGAACAGGCCCGCCACAAGCCGTGGCAGCTGCGGGTCGCCCACGCCGGCGGGTTCGCCGTGCCGCCCACGGTCGTCACGACGGTTCCCCGCGTGGCCCGGCAGTTCGCGCAGGAGTACCGGGACGTGGTGGTGAAGAGCGCCGCCGGGCCGCCGCCGGACGAGCCCCTGATGGCGCTGCCGACCACATTGATCGGACCCGACGCGGACTTCTCCAGCGTCCGGGCGGGCCCGGTGCTGCTCCAGCGCTACATCCCCAAGAAGGCGGACATCCGGCTGACCTGTGTGGGTGCACTGCTGTTCGCCGCCCGGAAGGTGTCCGACCTCCAGCAGGTGGACGGGCGCTACGACGACAGCGGTCACCGCTGGGAGCCCACCGGGGTGCCCGACCGCATCGCCGAGTCGGTGTACGCGTACACCCGCCGCACCGGGCTCGCCTACGCGGCGTTCGACTTCGCCGAGGACGCGGACGGGGTCTGGTGGTTCCTGGAGTGCAACCAGGGCGGGCAGTTCGGCTTCGTCGAACTCGACACGGGCCAGCCGATAGCCGCCGCGGTCGCCGCCTGGCTGGCTCAGTGAACCGCGGCGCGGCCGCGTACGGTCGCCACCAGCGGCAGCTCGGGTTGCAGCAGCAGTCCGGCGCGGGGCGCCACCTCGGTGGCCGGCAGGTCGAGGCGGCAGCGCTGGGCGAGGGTGGCCAGTACGAGGGCGGATCGGGCCTGGCGAAGCGGGCGCCGAGACAGGTCCGCGGCCACCGCCGAACGGGTACCGGGCGTGGTCCGGCACCGCCTGCGGCGCGTCGGCGCCCCAGCGCTCGGGGCGGAACTCGTCGGGGCGCGCGAACCAGCGCGGGTCGCCGGTGCGTGGTCCACTGGCTGCACCGGACGAGGGTGCCGGCCGGAACGCGCGCGCCGCCGAGTGTGGCTCCCGGGCGGCGGGCGACCGCGGGGACCAGCCAGACCGGCGGATACAGGCGCAGCGCCTCCTTGACGATCTGCTGGGTCCACACGAGCCGGTCGTAGTCGTCGATGGTGGGCGGGCGCCCCGCCGGCACATCGTCCGGTTCGGCTTCGAGCCGGGCGCGGGCAGCCGGGGAGCGGGAGAGCAGGTGCACGGTCCACGTCAGCGGGCCCAGCGACGAGGTCACCGCGTCCCCGAACTCGTCGCGCAGCAGCGTCAGGAAGCCCAGCGGATCCTTCCCGAAGGCGAACATATTGCCGAGCGGCCGGGGCAGGCCCCGGGGGCCGCGGACGGGGTGGAGCGGGGGTGCGGAGAGGGGCACGGGGACTCCCGGGGTGCGCCGGTGAGGGCTCAACACAGTGCTTTTCTGCCCATGTGCCCGGTGCGACAAGCCGTCGGTGCGAGCCGTCACGGACTCCGCGCCCTGAAGGCTCAGGCGTCGGAGGCCTGGAGCTCCTGCCGTTCGCCCGGCGGATGCAGCTCCGGGTGGGTGTCCCACCAGGCCCGGTGGAACGCGTTGTTGTCGACGTTGGACACATACGCGCAGACCGCCGCGCGGTAGAGCAGCTCGGCCTGCCCGGCCGGGACGGCCGAGCGGTTCCAGGCCAGGCGGATGCGGCCGTGAAGCGGGGCGCCGACGAGGGGGCGCATCACGGTGCCCTCGGCCCGCGGCGCGGTCGGCTGGCTCAGGGCGACGGCGCGGCCCCCGGCGATCAGCGCGTACTGCATCTGGCGGTCCGCGATCCGGTGGCGCAGCCGGGGCACGAACCCGGCTCGCGCGCACGCCTCGAGGAAGGCCTCCGGGCCGCCGTCGTCGTCCTCCACGAGTGTCATCCACGCCTCGTCGGCCAGGTCGGCCAGCTCGATGTGCTCCCGGCCGGCCAGCGGGTGGCGGGCCGACATCCGGATGGAAAATGGTTCCTCCGGGATCAGCGTTCTGGCCAGGACCCCTTCGGGGAGCGGGACTTCGTGGTCGTTCACCTCCCCGTACACGATGGCGTCGTAGCGTCCGGCGCCGAGCATCCGGGTCAGCGCGGTCACCGAGTGCTCCAGGTCCACGGTGATCTCCTGCCCGGAGAGCGAGAGATCGGTCTGCTCCAGCAGGCCGTCGACCAGGACGAGCAGGATGCAGCCGAGCCGCATCGGGGCGTCGGTGGCGACCGTGCGCGCCCGGGTGCCGAGCGCGTCCATCTCGCTGAGCACCCGGCGCGCCCTGGCCAGCACGAACCGGCCGAGCGCGGTCGGCTCCGTGCCGTGGCGGCTGCGGATGAACAGATCGCCGCCGGTCACCCGCTCGATGCGGCGCAGTTGGGCGGAGAGTGAGGGCTGGGAGACCCCGAGTCGGCGGGCGGCGCGTCCAAGGCTGCCCGCTTCGGCAATCTGGCAGACGGCCTGTAAGTGCCTCAACTCCAGCTGCATCCTCCGAGCGTACGCAGCGGCCTCCCGCCGCACCATAACTCGCGCCGTATGACCAACTGGTATGTACCACGCTTGCCATGTCCACGCCCATACTGCGCGAAGAACAGGCCCCCCACGATCGGAGTGGACGTTGCGCCCCTTCAGATTGACGGCCGCCGTGGCAGCGCTGGCACTGACCACGAGCCTGACCGGCGCCTTAGCCGGTACGGCATCGGCCGCACCCCATTCGCAGTCAGGGCCGGACCAGCGGCCCACCCCCCTCTCGCGCGCCGTCGCCGCCGCCGACCAGGCGGTCCGCAGCGGGCTCGACACCTTGGTCAACTCCCCGCAGGAACAGTACGAACGGCGCCTGGTCACCCCCTGGGTGAAGAACCTCTACTCCGTCGCCTACGAGCGGAGCTACCGTGGGCTGCCGGTCGTCGGCGGCGACGCGGTGGTGCTCGCGGACGGCGACGGCGACATACGCGCCGTGCAGTCCGCCTCGGCCGTACGCGTCGACGTGGCGACCACCCCGTCGGTCACCGCGAAGACGGCCGAGGCCACCTCGCGCACCAAGCTGGCGAAGGTCGACAAGGTGGTCGACAGCCGGCTCGTCGTCCGGCTCGCGGACGGCAAACCCGTGCTCGCCTGGGAGACGGTGCTCGCCGGACGCACCAGGACCGCGCCCAGCAAGCTCCACGTCTTCGTGGACGCACGGACCGGAAAGGTCCTCGCCACCCACGACGACGTCGAGGCGGGCACCGCCAGCAGCAAGTGGAACGGCCCCGGCCCGCTCACCATCGACACCACCGACTCGGGCGGCAGCTACTCGCTGCGCGACCCGAACCGGCCCGGCCTGAGCTGCGCCGACTACAGCACGGGCTCCGTCTTCACCAAGGCCTCCGACTCCTGGGGCACGGGCAACCCCACCAGCAAGGAGACCGGTTGCGCGGACCTGATGTTCGCCGCGCAGAAGCAGTGGGACATGCTGGGCCAGTGGCTCGGCCGCAACGGCGTCAACGGCAGCGGCCGCAGCTTCCCCGGCAAGGTCGGCCTGAGCGACCTCAACGCGTACTGGGACGGCAGCTCGGTCACCATCGGCCACAACAGCGCCAACGAGTGGATCGCCGGAATCGACGTGGTGGCCCACGAGTACGGGCACGCGATCGACAGCAACACCCCCGGCGGCACCAGCGGCCAGGAGGCCGGACTCGGTGAGGGCACCGGCGACATCTTCGGGGCGCTGACCGAGGCGTACGCCAACGAGCCCTCCCCGTACGACACCCCGGACTACACGGTCGGCGAGATGATCAATCTCCAGGGCCGGGGCCCGATCCGGAACATGTACAACCCGCCCGCCGTCAACAACGACCCGGCCTGCTACAGCTCCGCGATACCCGGCACCGAGGTGCACGCGGCCGCAGGCCCCCTCAACCACTGGTTCTACCTGCTGGCCGAGGGCAGCAGCCCCGGCGGCGGCAAGCCCAACAGCCCCACCTGCAACCAGAGCACGGTCACCGGTGTCGGCGTCCAGAACGCGGGCAAGATCTTCTACGGCGGCATGCTCCTCAAGACCAGCAGCATGTCGTACAAGAAGTACCGTACGGCGACGCTGAGTTCGGCCAAGTCGCTCGATGCGACGTGCAACCTCTTCAACCGGACCAAGGCCGCCTGGGACGCCATCAGCGTGCCCGCGCAGAGCGGTGACCCGACCTGTCAGCCCAGCGGTCAGGACGACTTCTCGCTCGCCCTGAACCCGGCGTCCGGCACCGTCCAGCAGGGCGGATCGGTCACCACCACCGTCGCCACCAGCACCACCACGGGCTCGGCCCAGTCGGTGGCGCTCACGGCCTCCGGCCTGCCGTCCGGCGTGACCGCCTCCTTCAACCCGGCCACCGTGCAGTCCGGCCAGTCCTCGGTGCTCACGCTCTCCGCCACCGGCAACGCGGCGCCCGGCGCGTCCACCGTCACCATCAAGGGTCAGGGCACCACGCTCTCCCACACCGTCGACTACGCGCTCAACGTCGGGGGCACCCCGCCCGGCACCGACCCGCCCAACATCGACGTCGCCAACATCCAGGCGCACCTGTCGCAGCTGGGCACCATCGCCAGCCAGAACGGCGGCAACCGCCGTGCGGGCAGCGGTGGTTACACCCAGTCGCTGGCCTACATCAAGGGCAAACTGCAGGCCGCCGGATACACCGTGGCCGAGCAGAACTGCACCACCTGCACCTACCCGTCGAACAACCTGATCGCCGACTGGCCCGGCGGCCCCGCCGACCAGACCGTGATGTTCGGGGCTCACCTCGACAGCGTGTCGGCCGGACCCGGCATCAACGACAACGGCTCGGGCTCCTCGACGCTCCTGGAGAACGCGCTGGTCCTGGCCCAGAAGAACCCGACCATGACCAAGCACGTGCGCTTCGCCTGGTGGACCGACGAGGAGCAGGGCCTCAACGGCTCCAAGTTCTACGTCAACCGCCTGAGCACCACCGACCGCGCGGCCATCAAGGCGTACTACAACTTCGACATGGTCGGCTCGCCCAACGGCGGCTACTTCATCAACAACGTCAACTCGACCGCCGGAGCCCCGCTCAAGGCGTACTGGACCTCGCTCAACCTCGCCCCCGAGGAGAACGTCGAGGGCCAGGGCCGCAGTGACGACGCGTCCTTCCAGGCGGCCGGCATCGCCACCTCCGGTTACGCGGCCGGCGCCAGCGACCGCAAGACCTCGGCACAGGCGGCCAAGTGGGGCGGCACGGCCAACGCCGCCTACGACTCCTGCTACCACAGCGCCTGCGACACCCCGAGCAACATCAGCGCCACGGTCCTTGACCGCAGCGCCGACGGCGTGGCGTACACGATCTGGAAGCAGGCCGTCGGCGGGACCACCCCGGCGCAGGACTTCTCCCTCGCCACCAACCCGCCCTCCGGCAGCGCCAACCCGGGCGGCAGCGTCACCAGCACCCTGAACACCACCACCGTCAGCGGTGACCCGCAGACCGTCGCCCTGTCGGTATCCGGCGCGCCCAGCGGTGTGACCGCGACCCTCGACCCGACGTCCGTGCAGTCCGGCAAGTCCTCGACCCTGACCGTACAGGTCGGTACGAGCGCCACGCCGGGCACGTACACCCTGACGGTCACGGGCTCCGGCACGGTCAGTCACAGCACCACCTACACGCTGACCGTCGGCGGCGGCACCTGCACACCGCGCCAGCTCGTCGTCAACGGCGGGTTCGAGAACGGCTCCAGCCCGTGGACGAGCACCTCGGGCGTCATCACCAACCAGGCCGGCGAGGCGCCGCACAGCGGCTCCTACATGGCGTGGCTGAACGGCTGGGGCTCGCCCCGCACGGACAGCGCCTCCCAGTCGCTGAGCATTCCGTCCGGCTGCGCCCACTACCAGCTCTCGTTCTTCCAGCACATCGACACGGACGAGAACGAGAACGTCATCTATGACGTCTTCACCGTCTCGGTGGGCGGCCAGACCCTGGCCACCTTCTCCAACCTGGACGCCAACTCCGGCTACACGCAGAAGTCCTACGACCTCTCGTCGTTCGCCGGACAGACCGTCACCCTGAAGTTCAACGGCGTGGAGGACCAGGCTCTGCAGACCTCGTACGTCGTGGACGACATCACCCTTCAGGTGAGCTGACAGCTGCCTGGGAGTGTGGTGAACGCGTCGGCCCCCGCCTTTCCCGGCGGGGGCCGACGCATCTCCTCAGGGTTTGCGATTATGCGCCGCTGGCCTTGAGCATGTCCTCGCGCTCGACGATTTTGACGCGTTCGCGGCCCTGCGGTTCGCCCAGTGCCTTTTCGGCCGCGTCCAGCCGGTGCCAGCCCTCCCACGTCGTCCAGCGCACCCCGCGCTCGGCGAGGAAGGCGTCGACGGCCTCGGGCTCCGGGGCGGAGGGGGTGCGCAGCCGGCCGTGGGTGTGGTCGTCCAGGAGGTTGGCGACGGTCTCGTTGGCGTCGCCCTTGGTGTGGCCGATGAGGCCGACCGGGCCGCGGCGGATCCAGCCGGTGACATACGTCGAGGGGAGGGGCTGCCCGGCTTCGACGACGCGGCCGCCCTCATTGGGGACGGTGCCCGACTCGATGTCCCAGGGCAGTTTGGGCAGTTCGTCGGAGAGGTAGCCCACAGCCCGGTAGACGCCCTGGATGTCCCAGTCGTGGAACTCGCCGGTGCCCTCCACGTTGCCGGAGCCGTCGAGACGGGTGCGCTCGGTGCGCAGGCCGACGACGGTGCCGTCTTCGCCGAGGATTTCGGTGGGCGACTCGAAGAAGTGCAGGAACAGTTTGTGCGGGCGGTCGCCGGTGTCGCGGATGGCCCAGTTCTCCAGGGTCTTGGCGACCATGTCCGCCTGCTTGTTGGAGCGGCGGGTGGCGATGGAGCCCTCGTCGTAGTCGATGTCCTCGGGGTCGACGATGACCTCGATGGTGGGGGAGTGGTCCAGCTCGCGCAGCTCCATGGGGCTGAACTTGGCCTGGGCGGGGCCGCGGCGGCCGAAGACGTGGACCTCGCGCGCCCGGTTGGCCTTGAGGCCGTCGTAGACGTTGGCAGGGATCTCGGTGGGCAGCAGTTCGTCGGCGGTCTTGGCGAGGATGCGGGCCACGTCGAGGGCGACGTTGCCGACGCCGAGCACGGCGACCTTGTCCGCGTGCAGCGGCCAGGTGCGCGGCACGTCCGGGTGGCCGTCGTACCAGGACACGAAGTCGGCGGCGCCGTACGAGCCTTCGAGCTCGATGCCGGGGATGTCGAGGGCCCGGTCGGCGTCGGCGCCCGTCGAGAAGATCACCGCGTCGTAGAACTCGTGGAGCTCGTCGAGGCTGATGTCGCCGGGGTAGTCCACGTTGCCGAAGAGCCGGATCTGCGGCTTGTCGAGCACCTGGTGCAGGGCGGTGACGATGCCCTTGATACGCGGGTGGTCGGGAGCGACGCCGTAGCGGATCAGCCCGAAGGGCGCGGGCATCTTCTCGAAGAGATCGATCGAGACACCGGGGTCGGTGGCGGCCGCGGACTTCAGCAGCGCGTCCGCGGCGTAGATCCCGGCGGGACCTGCGCCCACGATGGCTGTCCGCAGGGGGCGGGGCATGACTGTTTCCCTTCGACCGACAACGAAATGGCTCATCGGCCACCCTAAGCTTAGGTAAACCTAAGTGGCTACCCGCCCCCCCTTTATGACCTCATAAGCCAACCTTATGACACCTCAAAGTGATGGTGATGGGCAGGGTCGCGAACGGCGCGAAACGGTCGCCCCGGCGGGGTGTCCCGGCGCCGCTCCGGGGCAAGGGAGAATACAAAGCCTCAGCAGGAGTGGGAGGTTGCCCCTTGACCGTCTACGTGGACGACGTGAAGGACTACGGCGCTCTCGCGCGACGACGAGGTCTGCCGTCCGCGCACTGGTGCCATATGACGGCCGACACCGAGGACGAACTGCACGCCTTCGCGGCCGCCCTCGGCATGCGCCGCGCCTGGTACCAGCGCAAGGGCCCACAGGACCACCGATGGCACTACGACATCACCCCGCCGACCCGCGCCCAGGCCGTACGGCTGGGCGCCCGGGAGGTGGACCGGCGGTTCATGGGCAACCTGATGATCAGCCGCAACGACGACGTCCGGGTCTGACCCGGCAGGGTGCGACGGCCCCGGCGCGCCTGGCTACGGGGCCACGCTCGGCTCCGGCACAACCGGCTGCCGGACCGGGACGAGGATGCCGGGGCGCTTCCGGCGCGCGAAGCCGTGCCGCACCAGGGCCGCCCCGGTCAGCACCACAAGCAAGGCGCACACCCCCGGCCAGCCGAAGACGGCGTACGCACGGGCCCCGGTCCATGAACCCAGGCTTCCGCCGATGTAGCCGCACGTCATGTACGCGGTGTTGAGCCTGCTGCGGGCCTCGGGGCGCAGTGCGTAGAACCGCACCTGGTTGGCGATCATGCCGGACTGCATGCCGATGTCGAGCAGCAGGGTGCCCACCACCAGGGCGGCCATCCCCAGCGATCCACCGAGGCCGCCGAACGCCAGGACGGCGGCCGCCGCCAGGACGCCGAGCATGCTGACGAGGTTGACCGCGTCGGGCCCCCGGCGGTCCGTCTGGCGTCCGGCGAGCGGGGTGCAGAGCATGGTCGCCGCGTTGACCAGGGCGAGCGCCCCGATCGCCCGCGCGCCCATGCCGTACGTGGAGCTCGTGAGCAGGAGGGCGACGCCCGTCCAGACGGCCGAGAAGCCGCCGAACAGCATGGCCTGGTAGAAGCAGGACCGCCGCAGCTCGGGCTCGGCGCGCAGCAGGCGCAGCGGCTCGGCGAGCAGCGACGGATACCGCTGCCGCGACGGCGGAGACGTCCTCGGCAGTGCGCGCCACAACAGCACCGCGGTGATCAGGGCGAGTGCGGCGGCGATCAGATACGGGGCGCGCCACCCCAGCCACTCCCCGACGGTTCCGCCGAGCGTCCGGGAGAGCAGCATGCCGCCGAGGGACCCGCTCAGCAGGGTCCCGCTGACCGCCCCGCGCCGGTCCTCGGCCACGAGCCCGACCGCCAGCGGCCCCGCGATCGGGGCGATCACCGTGGTGATGCCGATGAGGGCGCTCGCGCCGACCAGCGGCCCGAGCCCCGGCGCGGCGCCCGCGGCGAGCAGCCCGAGCGCGGTGAGGCCGAGCAGTGTGACGATCAGCGACCGGTGCGGGAACCGGTCCCCGAGCGGCACCAGCAGGAAGATCCCCGCCGCGTACCCGAACTGCGCCGCGGTCACGGTGAGGGCGGCCGCGTCCGGGGAGACGTCCAGCGCGGCGGCGACCGTGGGGCTGATCGCCTGCGGGAAGTAGACATTGCCCACGGCCACCCCGCAGGTGACCGCCAGGAGCAGGATCACATGGCGGCTCACCTGGGCCCCGTCACGTACGGGGCCCACGGGACGGGACTGGCCGGGATCGCTCATGCGGGCTAGTCCACGGGACCGATGGGCGGTTGCCAACTGATTTAGCGGCCGGCTGAAGAGTGGGTCACCGGCGGGACAGCACGCCCCGTACGAACGCGGCCTGGCCGGCGTGCTGGAGGTCGTCCGAGACGACGCTGACCAGCCGGACCGCCAGGGTGACCGGCGGGTCCCACGATGTGTCGACGACCCGGGCGAGCGCGTCGCCGTCGAGCCCCGCCAGATAGGCGACGGTCTGTGCGTGGACGGCATCGTGATAGCCCGTCAGCTGCTCGGCGGAGGCGCTGACCGAGGCGACGTCGGCAGAAGTGTGTCCGTAACCCGTGTCCGTCTCCGCCAGCGGCAGCCCGAACCGCCGCGCCCACCCCTGTCCGGTCCACACCTGTTCGAGTCCGGCCGCATCCGCGATGTGGTCGTCCTGGATCCTGGTCAGATGCCAGACCAGCCAGGCGATGGAGTTGGCCGAGTCGTCGACGCGGAACGCCAACTCCTCGGTGCTCAGGCCTTCGACGGCGTCCGCGACCGTTGCGCGGATCCTGCCGAACGCGTCTACGAGGAGATCGGAACTCGTCACCGTGGTCACGGGTGCCAACCTAGTGCACGGGCAATCGCATGCGCCGGTGCGCGCCGGGGTGTCCGGGACCGGGCGTCCTGCACCTCTGGTCCTAGGACCAAAAGGTGAGCTCAGCACCGCCTTTGAACAGATGTTCCCTCACGTCAGGCGGCATAGGGTCGACGTCGTAAAGAATGATCGTCGTGAAGTCGACGAGGCGTTGACCCACGGCGTACGGGTACACCGGCGCGGGGTCTCGAGGAGGGGTGAGCCATGACTGAGGCACGGAACGACGGGCGCGGCTGGTCCGGCGACCGGTTGGACCTGGACGCCTACCTGGCCCGTATCGGTTACGAGGGGGAGCGCGCGCCGACGCTGGAGGTGCTGCGCGGGCTGCAGCGGGCGCATGTGACCTCGATCCCGTTCGAGAACGCCAACGCCGTGCTGGGCAAGCCGGTCGCGCTGGACATCGAGACGGTTCAGGACAGACTCGTGAGGGGCGGCCGGGGCGGCTACTGCTACGAGCACGTCGTGCTGTTCGCGAGCGCGCTGGAACGCCTGGGCTTCGAGTTCACCGGCCTGATCGGGCGCGTGACGCTCGGCAACTTCAAGGTCCTGCCCGCCACCCACGCGCTCATCGCGGTGCGCCCGGCCGACGACGACCGGCTGTGGCTGTGCGACGTGGGATTCGGCAGCGGGCCGCTGGCGCCCATCGAGATCGCCGACGGAGTCGAGGCGGATCTCGACGGCTGGAAGTTCCGCATGGAGCGCAGGGCGGGCGTGCTCGGCATCGACGAGTGGTGGCTGCATCAGTACGGCCAGGACGGCTGGCTCGACCGGCACACCTTCACCCTCCTGCCGCAGTACCCCATCGACTACGCGGTGGGCAGCCACTTCGTGAGCACCCACAGCCGGTCGCCCTTCACCGCCCGCCTGTTCGCCCAGAAGTTCACCGCCACCTACGGCCACCGGCTGGACGCGGCCACCTGGACCACCTTTCGCCCGGACGGCTCCGCCACCGAGCGCAAGATCGAACCGGCCGAGCTGGGGCGGGTACTCGCGGAAGAGTTCGGGATCCTGGTGGAGGGGGAGGAACTCGCACATCTGGAGCGGGGCCTCGCCTCGGCCTGATGCCCCGGAGGCCTGCCACGGGGCAGAAGGACGCCGGTGATCTTCGTGGTGGCGAAGATCACCGGCAGCGTCCGCGATCCGCGATCCGCGATCCGCGATCCGCGATCCGCGATCCGCGATCCGCGATCCGCGATCCGCGATCCGCGATCCGGGTCGCGGACGGCGATGCTCGCGGTGGAGCTCAGGAGCGCTTGTCCTTGGGCTCCTCGGCGCTCTGGGCGTTCTTCTCCTTGATGCGGACCGCTTCCTTGCGCACCTCGGCCTGGGTGGCGCGCTCCTTCTGGAGCCACTCCGGGTTGTCCTGCTTCAGGGCGTCGATCTGCTCGGTGGTGAGCGCCTCCGTCACGCCGCCACGGGCCAGGCCCGCGATGGAGACGCCCAGCTTCGCCGCGACCACCGGCCGGGGGTGCGGGCCGTTGAGGCGCAGCTCCTGGAGCCACTGGGGCGGGTCGGCCTGGAGGGCGTTCAGCTCGGTGCGCGAGACGACACCCTCCTGGAACTCTGCGGGGGTGGCCTCTAGGTACACACCCAGCTTCTTCGCCGCAGTCGCGGGCTTCATGGTCTGGGTGGTCTGGTGCGACGTCATGGTGTCAAGAGTATCGAGCGTGTGCGCCACCTCCGACCATCACCGGTAACCTGGCGGGGTGACAGGATCGGAAGCAACCCCCTCGTTCCGGCTCGCCTACGTTCCGGGCGTGACACCCACCAAGTGGGTGCGGATCTGGAACGAGCGGCTGCCCGACATCCCGCTGACCCTGGTCGCGGTCACGGACGCCGAGGCGTTCGACGTGCTGCGCGGCGGCGGCGCCGACGCCGGTTTCGTACGGCTGCCGGTCGACCGGACGGACCTCAGCGCCATCCCGCTGTACACCGAGACGACCGTGGTCGTGGTCCCGAAGGACCACGTGGTCGCGGCGGTCGAAGAGGTGTCCGCCGAGGACCTGGCCGACGAGATCGTGCTGCACCCCCTCGACGACACCCTCGGCTGGGAGCGTCCGCCGGGGCAGCCCGCGCTGGAGCGCCCCGCCACGACGGCGGACGCCATCGAGCTGGTGGCGGCGGGCATCGGCCTGCTCGCCGTCCCGCAGTCGCTGGCCCGGCTGCACCACCGCAAGGACCTCACCTACCGGCCGCTCACCGGTACCCCGGAGTCGCGTGTCGCCCTGTCGTGGCCGGAGGAGCGGACCACCGACCTGGTGGAGGACTTCATCGGGATCGTCCGCGGCCGGACCGTCAACAGCTCCCGGGGCCGCGCCCAGACCCCGGCCAAGACCAAGGCCGAGCCGAAGGCCAAGCGGCCCGACGCGTCCGCCGCACGGCGCAAGCCCGCCGCGGGCAAGGCGGCCGGGAAGAACCAGCGGACCGGCTCCGGTTCCGGCGGTTCCAAGGGTGGCGCCAAGCGCGGCAAGCCCCGCGGCCGCTCGTAGCCCCGGCGCCGTGGGGGCGCTCTATCCCGCCAGCAGCTCCCGTACGGCCTGTTCGGACCAGTGCGGGTGCGCCCCGGGGCGGGACGCGACATACGCGGCGACCGCGTCGGCGTCCCTCACTCCCGCCTCCAGCAGACCCGGGACCAGACGGCGTACGTACGCGGCGGACGGCGCCGTCGACAGGACGTCGGCCACCCTCCACGGCGCCGTGAACGTCAGCAGGGGAAAGCCGTCCACCTGCCCCGCGCAGACGACGGTTTCGTAGCGGCCGTCACCGAGCGCCGTCCGTCCCCGGGGCAGCACCTCGCTCAGATCGAGGTCGGCTCCCGGCTCCCGGTACATCTCCCGGGCGGCGATGTCCGCGAACTGGGAGGCCGACACCAGGTGGGCCCTCGCCAGGACCCGGCCTTCGGCGTCCGGGTCGTAGAAGGCCAGGCCGCCGCCCCGGACCGGCGACCGGGTGGCGAAGTACATGACGCCCGGGAGCTCCACGGCGATCGACGCGGCCGGCAGACCGCGGTCCCGGCAGCCCGGGTAGACGCGGGTCCAGCCGGCCGGGCGTCCGCCGGCGAGACAACAGGCGAGCCGGTGCAGGAACATGTTCGAGCCGTACGAGGTGTACCAGACCCGGCGGGGGCAGCGCCGTCGAGCGGGCCCGGCTCGATGGCGCGCGGGGTGCTCACGGGCGCTGCCGTCCCTCCTCGTCGTCCAGGTTCCGCTCGAAGCGGAGGCCCGGGCGGCCGCCCAGCTCGGTCTCCCCGCAGGGGGTGAATCCGGTACGCGCCAGCACGGCTCGCGAGGCGGTGTTGTCCAGGGTCGTCGCGGCCCGCAGCCCGGTCAGGCCGTACTCCGTGGCGGCCAGGGCGCAGGCCTCGCGGACGCCCGCCGTGGCCAGTCCGCGCCCGGCGGCGTGCTCGGCGATGCGGTAGCCCAGTTCGGCCGAACCGTCCGCCACGTAGACCAGGTTGACCCGCCCCAGCACCTCGCCGCCGCTGCCTACGAGTACGTGGAAGAAGTGCAGCCCCGCCGTCTGCTCGGCCAGCAACTCATCGTGGCGGGCGACGAAGTGGGCGAAGTAGTGGTCGCCCCGGTCGGGAACCGACGCGGCGAAGTAGGCGCGGTTCTCCCGCTCGAACTCAAGGAGTGCCGGAGCGTGGTCGAGGCGTAGGAGCTGGAGTTGGGGCATGGCCCGCAGGCTACCCACCTGGTGCCGCGGCGACCGCGATCTACGGATCCGCCCGGCCCCCGGCGCGAGCCCTTTCGCGGCGGCGCCCTGCCACGACGTGCTTCCGCCGGATGCCTGGGTCACGGGGCGAGCACGAACTCGTGGACCAGCTTCACGAATTCGTCCTCCTTCTCGAAGAACGCCACGTGGCCCGCGTCGATTTCGGCGTACGTGCTGTCCGCGATCGCGGTGTGCAGGGCGCGGCTGTTCTCGACGGGGACGGTGATGTCCTGGGCGCAGCCTATGACCAGGGTCCTGGCCTGGATGCGGGGGAGGTGGTGGCGGATGTCGATCCGGGTGTCGAGGTCGACGTGGCGCAGGGTGCCGGGGGTGGGCGGCATGTTGGGGATGAGGAGCTCGACCTGCTCGCGCCCGATGGCGTTGAGGAAGCCCCGGCTGAAGCCCGTCATGGCGACGGCGCGCCCGAAGGCGGCCGGGTCGGACGTGCCGAGCTGACCCCACAGGGTGAACAGGTTGCGCAGGTACTCGTCGCCGTCGGTGTGGGTCCAGCCCGCGACCAGGACCAGTCGGCGTACGAGGTCGGGGCGCAGGGCGGCGACGGCGGCGGAGACCGGGGCGCCCATGGAGAAGCCGAGCAGGTCGACCGCGCCGACGGCGGCGTCCTCGATGACGGCGATGACCTGTGAGGCCAGGCCTTCGACGGTCAGCGGCGCACCGTCGTCCGTGGTGCGCTCGGTGCCGGAGAGGTCCGGTGTGATGACGGTGTGGTCCGAGGTGAAACGGGGCGCTGTCCGGCCCCAGTTCACCGCGGCGCCGCCCGAGCCGGTGCCGTGGACGAGGACGAGGGCGGGGCCCGAACCGGCGCGCTCGTAGTGGACCCGCGCTCCGGCGACGTTCACGGTCGTGGGGGTGGCGGGGGCGAGGACAGGGGTGGTGGACATGGTTTCCTCCTTGGTATGTGGCCGCCGGGGTCGTTCGCTCCGGCTGTGCCCACACTGCCGCCGTGACGCGAGGGGCGGGAGAGCCCGCTGGGACCCGGGGACCGGGAGTCCCTGGCTGGGGCGCGGGGCATCCGGCAGGATGATCCACATGACGATCGACCGCCGTGAGCTCGCCGACTTCCTCCGCCGTGCGCGTGAGCGGGTGAGCCCGCAGGACGCGGGGCTCGCCGAGGGTTCCCGGCGCCGCACGCCAGGACTGCGGCGTGAGGAGGTGGCTCGGCTCGCGGGCATGTCGACCGACTACTACACCCGCCTGGAACAGGCTCGCGGACCGCAGCCCTCGCCGCAGATACTCGCCGCGCTCGCACGCGCCCTGCGGCTGAGCGATGACGAGCGCGACCACCTCCACCTCCTGGCAGGGCACCGCCCGCCCGCCGCGCGCAGCAGGGACGACCAGGTCGGCGCGAGCCTGCTGCACGTGCTCGACCGCCTCCCGGGCACCGCGGCCCAGGTCCTGAGCGACCTCGGCGACGTGCTGGCCCAGAACGACCTGGCCCGCTCCCTGCTCGGCGGGGTGTGCACGGTCTCCGAACACGGCCGCAACGTGGTCTGGCGCTGGTTCGCCGACCCGGCGGCGCGGGACGCCTACCCGGCCGAGGAGCACGCGCACTACAGCCGGGTCCACGTCGCGGACCTGCGGGCCGCCGTGGGCCGCAGGTCCGGGGACCTGGCCGCGACCCGGCTCGTGGAGCGGCTGCGCGGCGCCAGCGAGGAGTTCGCCGCCCTGTGGGAGCTGCACGAGGTCGCCCTACGCCGGCACAGCCGGATGCGCGTGCTGCACCCGGTGATCGGCCCCGTGGACCTCGACTGCCAGGTGCTCCTCGCCCCGGAGGGCAACCAGCGGCTCGTCCTGCTCACCCCGCCGCCCGGTACGGACGCGGCCGACCGCCTGGCCCTGCTCCCGGCCGTCGGGGAGCAACGGCTGGTCGGGTGATTCGGCGCGCCGTGCCGTGGAAGCGGCGGGTCGCTGGACATCAGTGGAGTGGAAGCCGCTGAGAGGGAAGGTGCGGGAGGTGCCTGAGTTCACTGATCCCCTCATCCATCTGGCGCGGCGCCGCCGGGAACCCGCGGTGGTGCAGACACTGCGCTCCACGGCCGCCGCCGTCATCTCGTACGTGGTCGCGCTCCAGCTGAGCAGCGAACCCGCGCCGCTCACCGCCCCGCTGACGGCCCTGCTCGTCGTCCAGGTCACCCTCTACACCACGCTGGTCACCGGTGTGCGACGGGTGAACTCCGTGGTGGCGGGTGTGCTGCTGGCCATCGGATTCAGCGCGCTGGTGGGGCTGACCTGGTGGAGCCTGGGGCTGATCATCCTGGCCGCGCTGGTGGTCGGACGCTTCGTCAAGGCCGGGGAATTCGTCCCGGAGGTCGCGATCAGCGCGATGCTCGTGCTCGGGGTGACCCGGGTCTCGGCGACCGCGTGGGACCGCGTACTGGAGACGCTGATCGGCGCGGGCGTCGGCATGCTGTTCAACGTGCTGCTCGTGCCGCCGGTGTGGGTGGAGTCCGCGGGCGAGGCCATCGTGGAGCTCGCCGCACGGATGCGGAGGCTCCTCCTCGACCTGGCGGAGGAGGTCGGCGGCCACACTCCGGTCGCGCGGGCGGCGGCCCGGCTCCACGAGGCCCGCCGGCTCGACCACGACATCGTGCAGGTGGACGCCTCGCTGCGGCAGGCCGAGGACAGTCTGCGGTTCAACCCCCGGGTCAAGGAGGGGCTGCTGTCGCGCATCGCGCTGCGCACCGGACTCGACGCGCTGGAGATCTCGGCGGTGGTGCTGCGGGTGGTGTGCCGGTCGGTCACCGACCTCGCGAAGGAGCGCACCCAGGAGCACCTCTTCGAGCCGGAGACGGGGATCGCCCTGCGGGACGTCTTCGAACACCTCGCCCAGGCCGTGGAGAGCTTCGCCGTACTGATCACCACGCAGGTCAGGGCCAACGCCGAGGAGGCGGAGAACCGCTTCGCCGCCGAGCTGGCGGCCGCCCGCGCCAGCCGCGACCGCGTCGCCCTGCTGCTGCTCGCCCAGGTCGGGCGCGACCCCCGGCAGTGGCAGCTGCATGGCGCGCTGCTCGCGGAGGTCGACCGGATCCTGGACGAACTCGATGTGGAGAAGCGGTCGCAGCGCCTGGTGGAGGAGCTCGACCGGCACTCCCGCGAACGCCGGGAACGCAATCGGTTCCTCCGCCGACTCCGAAGCCGGCTCCGACGCGGCCTGCGTCTGCGGGAGTCGGCGGACTGAGGCCGCGATCCGGCACACCGCCCGCATCGCCCCGGCCCGGCAGTCTTACGTACGGGGCACGCGCAGTTCGAGGGGGACACCGGGACCGGCCAGCCGTCGGCGCAGCCCGGGTATCCGTATCCGTACACCCGGACCGACCTGCGCTCCCGTACGCGCCGGTACACACCGTCGCCCTCGGGGGAGCCGTTCACGTTGGTGTTGCCCTCGACGGTGTGAATGCGCGTGTCGTCGTACCGCTCGACCACGCCGGTGTGCTCGGAGCCACCCGGGGCCGTAGAACACCTGGGCGCCCACCGCCGGATACTCCGAGAAGCGGCCGCGCTCGCGGAACCCGTTGGTTCCTCCCCCGGATACGAGGGCGCCCGGACGCCCGGCTGCCCCGGACTTTCCAACGTCAACGGCCGTCCCTGCGCCCGCAGTTGAGCGTCGCATCCGTGCCGCCGCCCACCAAGCGGCGTTCCGCTGAGCGGACCGGCACACCCGTACCGCCGCGTCCCTGGTGGTGCGGCGGTGTGCGCGCCTGGCGTGGGCGGATCAGCGGCCAAGAGGGGGGAACCATGGCAATCCACCGCATCGGGCGGCGGCAGACGTTGCGGGCGAGCGCCGTCGTCAGGTCGCGCGGCGCCTCCTCGTGGTGGGCGAGGTGGGCGAGGTGGGCGGAGGCGCGGTTGGCGTGCGCCCCGGCCGTCGAGGGGTCCACGGCGAGGGCCCGGTCGAGGCTGCGCAGTGCCGCGTCGGGCGTGCCCAGGGTGAGCAGGGCCGTCCCGAGCACGCAGTGCAGCAGTGGGTCGTCGGGGGAGAGGGCGAGCCCCTCGCGGGCCAGTCCGGCGGCCTCGGAGGTGCGGTCGTCGTCCAGCCACAGCTCGGCGAGGGCGATCCGCGCGTCCGTACGGGTCGGCTCCAGCTCCAGGGCCCGCGCGAACTCGGCCGCGGCGTCGCCCCCGCCGCCGCGCTCCTGTCGAGAGAGTCGGGTGGATCTGACTGTTCGTCAATGGCCGTAGGTGAAACCATGTAGGTGTACGGCGAAGTCGGGCCACCGCGGGTGGTCCAACCCTCGGAAAAAATCCGGTGTCGGCAACCCGGTCCACCTCATACACTCACATCGCAGCGGCCACGGGAACCCGGGCCGCCAGTCGACCAGTTGAGGGGAGCCCGGCATGCGTGCGTACACCGCTGTCGTCGTTCCCACGTCGCGGTTCGACGTGATCCTGGTGTCCACACCCTCCCGGTGACGGCTGCGCGGCCGCCACCGGATGCCCGCGACGAACTCCTGACCTCCGCCCGCACCGTGAACCATGTGCGGGCGGTCGAGTCATGACCCCGATGCCTCCTTGGCACTCGTGCCGCATCAGGGGATCTCCCTTGCCCGGAATCAGGCGCCTTCGTCTCGGCCGGGAATCGCGCTGCCCATTTTCGCTTCATCCTGAAAGGCCTCGGGCCGTGCGTACCAACCTCCGACCCCACCCCACCCGTCCGCTCACCGTCATACGGAATCTCGGCATCCTCGCCCATGTGGACGCGGGCAAGACCACCGTCACCGAACGCATCCTGTACGCGACCGGCGCCACCCACAAACGCGGTGAGGTCCACGACGGAACGACCGTCACCGACTTCGACCCGCAGGAGCGCGACCGCGGCATCACCATCTTCGCCGCGGCCGTCAGCTGCGACTGGGACGGTCACCGGATCAATCTCATCGACACACCCGGCCACGTCGACTTCTCCGACGAGGTGGAGCGCTCACTGCGCGTGCTCGACGGCGCCATCGCCGTGTTCGACGCGGTCGCGGGCGTCGAGCCGCAGAGCGAGTCGGTGTGGCGGCAGGCCGACCGGCACCAGGTGCCCCGGATCGCGTTCGTGAACAAGCTGGACCGCGCCGGTGCCGACCTGGACACGGCGGTCGCGTCGATCCGGGACCGGCTGCACACGGTTCCGCTCGTCGTCCAGCTGCCGATCGGCCAGGAGGACGGCTTCACCGGCGTGGTGGATCTCGTCCGCATGCGCGCGCTCGTCTGGGGCGCGGGCGGTGAGGCGTACCAGGAGGGCCCGGTCCCCGACGGCCTGCGCGAGGAGGCACAGCGGCGGCGCCGACTGCTTGAGGAGGCGGTGGCGGAGCTCCACCCGGTGGCCCTGGAGGAGTTCTGCGCCGGGGCGGCGCTGCGGGACGCCACCTTGGCCACGGCGCTGCGCGACCTCACGCGCGGTGGCGAGGGCGTCGTGGTGCTGTGCGGCTCGGCGTACCGCAACCGCGGGATCGAGCCGCTGCTCGACGCCGTGGTGGCCTACCTTCCGTCCCCGCTGGACGTGCCCGCCGTACGGGGCACCCTGGGCGGGGAGGTGCGGGAGCGGGCCGCCGACCCGGCCGCGCCGTTCGCCGGGCTCGTCTTCAAGGTGACGTCGACCGCGACGGGCCGCCTCACCTATGTGCGTGTGTACGCCGGAACCATCGAGAAGGGAGACACCGTGCTGGACGCCACGGCCGGGCGCACCGAACGCATCGGGCGGATCCTGCGCGTACAGGCGGACCGGAACACGGAGGTGGACCGGGCGCTCGCCGGGGACATCGTCGCCGTGATCGGGCCCAAGTCGGCCCGCGCCGGAGCCACTTTGTGCGCGCCGGGCGCACCGGTCGTCTTCGAACAGCTGTCCGTCGCGGCCCCCGTCGTCTCGGTCGCGGTCGAGGCCCGCAGGAGCCTCGACACGGACCGGCTGGCCTCGGCGCTGGTCCAACTGGTCGAGGAGGATCCCTCGTTGGCGGTGCGGACCGATGCCGAAACGGGGCAGACGGTGCTGTCCGGGATGGGCGAGCTGCATCTGGAGGTCGCGGTGGAGAAGATCCGCCGCGCCCAGGGCCTGGAGCTGAGCGTCGGGCGGCCGCAGGTCGCCTATCGGGAGACGGTTGCCCGGGGGGTGTCCGGACTGCTGTACCGACATGTCAAACAGGAGGGAGGAGCAGGCCAGTTCGCCCATGTCGTCCTCGACGTGGAACCGCTGGACGCCGCCGCCGAAGCCAACGGCGGCAGTGCGGAGGGCTTCGTGTTCCGCTCGGCCGTCACGGGCGGCCGGGTGCCGCAGGAGTATGTGCGCGCGGTCGAGGCGGGGTGCCGGGACGCGCTGGCCGAGGGTCCCCTCGGCGGCCACCCGGTCACCGGGCTGCGGGTCACACTGGCCGACGGCGCCACCCACTCCAAGGACTCCTCGGAGATGGCGTTCCGCACGGCAGGCCGTCTCGCGCTGCGCGAGGCCCTGCGGGCGGGCACGATGGCGCTCCTGGAACCGGTCATCGAGGTCACGGTCACGGTGCCGGACAGCGCGGTGGGCGCGGTCCTCGGTGACCTGGCGGCCCGGCGCGGCAGGGTCTCGGGGTCGGCCGCCCGGGCGGGCACCGCGGTGGTCACCGCGACCGTGCCGCTGGCCGAACTGTTCGGCTATGCGTCCCGGCTGCGCGGCCGCACCCAGGGCCGGGGCACCTTCACCACGCGGCCCGCGGGCTACGCCCCGGTCCCGGCCGGGGTGGCGGACACCCTGCTGACCCGCTGATGCCCCACGATGGCCCCGCCCGCAGAGGGCGGGGCCATCCCCGTGTCCAGCCGCGCCCTCCCCCCGTCCTCCTACCGGTTCTTGATCTGTACGCGCTTGATGTTCACCGGCACCGTCGGGAACCCGTCACCGGGACCGTTCTGGTCGTCCTCGCCGCCCGCGGCGATCTTCTGCAGCACGTCGAGCCCGGCCGTGACCTTCCCGAACGGCGTGTAGGCCGGGGAGAGTTTGGTGTCCTTCCAGACGAAGAAGAACTGACTGCCGTTGGTGTTCGGCCCGGCGTTGGCCATCGCCACCGTACCGGCCGGATAGGTGGCACCGGTGAGGTTCTCGTCGGGGAAGGAGTAACCGGGGCCGCCGCTGCCGGTACCGGTCGGATCGCCGCACTGCAGCACATAGATCCGGGCCGTGGTGAGCCGGTGGCAGTGCGAGCGGTTGAAGTAGTCGCGCTGGGCGAGGAACTTGAAGGAGTACGTGGTGCACGGGGCCTTGTCCGTGAGCGCCTGGAAGGTGATGGCGCCCTGGCCGGTGCGCAGGGTGGCGCTGTAGGGCTTGGCGGCCTTCACCGGGTCGAAGACCGGTATCCCCTTGAAGTTGTCCGCGGGCACGGCCGGCGTATAGGTGCAGGCGGTCGCGGGCCCGGGGGCGGCCGGGGCGGCGGCTGCGGCCTGCGTCGCGGCGCCGAGGGGCAGCAGGGCGGCAGCGGCGAGCAGGGCGTACGGCTTACGGAGCACGAGACGGGTCCCTTTCGGATCGACACCGGACGGGTGTGTCATGGCCGCCTCATCCTGCCCGCTGGGGCGCGCGCCATGCGCGGGGTTGGGAAGGACCGCATTGGCGACGGGATCAAGGGGGCGCGGGTTCACGTTCGGGGCGACTGGCCGCCCCAACCGCTCGTCGCGAGAGCTGGTTGGGGCGGGCAGGGCGAGCGTACGCGTCCGGGTCAGGCCGCCCTCGTCTGGCGGCGGTAGCCGCCGGGGGCCAGACCGTACTCGCGCTTGAAGGCCTTGGCGAAGGCGAACTCCGAGCCATAGCCGGTGCGCGCCGCGACCGACGTCAGCGGGGCGTCGGTCTCGCGCAGCAGCCGCGCGGCCGTCGTCATGCGCCAGCGCGTCAGATACGCCATCGGCGGCTCGCCCACCAGCGCGGCGAACCGCCGGGCGAACGCGGCCCGGGACAGCCCGGCCCGCTCGGCCAGCGACTCGACCGTCCACTGGGCCGACGGGTCCGCGTGGATGGCCGACAGAGCCGGCGCCACCGCCGAGTCGCCCAGGGCCGCCGCCCAGCCCCGGGCCGCGGCCGGAGGCTGCTCCTCCAGCCAGGCCCGCAGGATGTAGAGCAGCAGCGAGTCGATCAGCGTGGGCACGATGCCGTCCGAGCCGATGCGCGGGTTCTCCAGCTCGGAGCCGAGGAGCTGGACGGCGGCGCTCAGTTCGGGGTGGCGGCCGTGCCGCGTCTGGAGGTGGATCACCTCGGGCAACTGGTGCACCAGGGGGTGCGCGCGCCCCTGGTCCAGGTGGTAGTTGCCGCAGAGCAGGCTCGTTTCTGGGCCCTCGCCGCCGACCGTGACCGAGCCGAGCGGCGAACCCCCGCTGCACTGCTCGGCCTTGGCCTCCACCGCCACGGTGGAGGGGTGGTCGGCGAGGATGTGTCCCCGCCCGTCGCGCAGGAAGACCACGTCGCCGGGGTTCAGCGGGATCGGCTTGAGGTGCGGTGGTGCGTCCTCCAGGGGGACCAGCCAGCACGTCCCGTACAGCACCACGTGGAACCCGGCCCCCGCGACCGCCGGCAGCCGCAGGCCCCAGGGGGCGCGGCCGTTGGTCCGTACGGACGCCGGGTGTCCCGTACGCATCGAGGCCAGCGCCTCGGTGAGGATGTCCATCCGGCCTCGCCCTCCCTGGTGGTCCGTCGGTCAGACCGTCAGGACAATCTTGCCCTGTACGTGTCCCGCGCCGACCAGCTCGTGTGCCTTGCCTGCCTCCTCCAGCGGGAACGTCTCCTCCACGTACGGCCGGATCGCACCCGAGTCGACCAGCTCGGCGATCGCCTCGAGGGCCGGGTAGTCCGGCTCGACGGAGATGCCCGCGAAGCGCCGCCCGGCCGCCTCGACGCGCGCGGCGAGCTCCGCGTCGCCGTGCTCCAGGATGGAGACGAGCGTGCCGCCCGGGCGCACCGACCCCAGCAAGAGGTCGCCCTGGGCCGCGGAGTCGAAGACTATGTCGGCGTCCTTGACGGCTTCCTCGACGTCAGTGGTCCGGTTGTCGATGACCTCGTCGGCGCCGAGGCCGCGCACGAAGTCGTGCCGGGCCGCACTGGCCAGGGCGATCACATGGGCGCCGCGCGCCTTGGCGATCTGCACCGCGAAGTGCCCGACGCCGCCGGCCGCCCGGTGGATCAGCACCCGGTCGCCCGCCTTGACGCCCGCCGCCTGCACCAGGCCCTGCCAGGCGGTGAGCGCCGCGAGCGGGATGGCGGCGGCGTGCACGTGGTCGACGGAGGCGGGCTTGCGGGCCACCTGGCGGGACGGGACCAGGACGTACTCGGCGTACGCGGTGGCGGCGCGCGGGAAGTACGGCATTCCGTACACCTCGTCGCCCGCCTTGAACCGGGCGCCGGGACCGGCCTCCTCGACCACACCGGAGATGTCCCAGCCGACACCGAACGGCGGCTCGCCGAGCAGCGGGTAGGCGCCGGACCTGACGGCCAGGTCCACCGGGTTGACCGCACTGGCGTGCACCTTGACGAGGAGATCGCCGCCCAGCGGCTTGGGCCGCTCGGCCTCCACGACCTCAAGAACCTCGGGACCGCCGAAGGACTTCTGGATCACTGCACGCACGGTAACTCTCCCTAAGTCTGCACAAGTTGCCGTCCGACTCGACGTCCGGCTCGGTGTGCCCTGCTTGATGTCCTCAACCTTAGGGAGATCGAACGAGCCGCAGAATGGCCTTCCGTCTCACTTATATGTCCCAGCGTCTCGCCGCTGGGTGTTCTCGGTGGGGGAGCGGTCCGACGGGTCCCGCGGAAGATCCCCGTCGGCGGTCGCGTCCGGGTGGACGGGCCGGCCCGGCGGATCGTCGTCACCTACTGACGCGCCGACAGGCGGCCCGGCTTCAGCGAAGCCGTGGCGTCGTCCCCGGTCCCCACCGCTGCTGGTACCGGGCGGCCGAAGCGCCTGCGGTGAAGGCGGCCGAGGTCGCGGGGGAGGTGCCCACGCGCCAGTCGATCTCCTTCACCGCCTGGTACCAGACAACTCCGATGATGTCGCGGTGGCGGGGCAGGGAGCGGAACATGCCGGTGATCCACTCGGCCTTGCGCCCGGCCGCGTCCGTGGCGCCGACCTCGGTGATGACGAGCGGCTTGTGGGTGAAGCGGCGCAGTTCGGTGCGGGTGGGGGCGAAGAGGTCGTCGAAGGACTGGTAGTTCTCCTTGCCCACGGTGCCGTAGTAGCCGGACAGGCCCACCCAGTCCACGTAGGCGTCTCCGGGGTAGAGGCGGGTCAGCGGTGTGGAGTTGGTGTAGCTGACGTTGGGGCTCCACACCCACACCGCGTTGTGCGCGCCCGCCGCGTCGAAGACCTCGTGGATGTGGCGCCACGCCTGGACGTACTCCCCGCGGCTGTTGCCGTTGGACTGCTCGCACCAGGGGTACCAGTAGCCGTTCATCTCATGGGCGAAGCGGATGGCCACCGGGTAGCCGAGGGATGCGATGCCGCGTGCCCAGGAGCGTACGTACGCGTCGAAGTCGCCGTGGACGATCCGCGACAGGCGGTACGCGGGTTGTTCGCCGCGCAGTTTTGGTTCCTCGGCCTCCTCGGTGTGGTCCCACGGCTCCCAGGCGACCATGGGCAGCATGCCCCGCTCGGCCACCCGGTCGATGGCCGCCGCGTCGAAGCGGTCGTGCGCCCAGTCGGCCGAGAACTCGAAGGCCTGCGGCCGGTGCCCGGTCTGGCGGGTGAAGTCGGCGGCCTCCGTGAAGTCATGGGTGCCCTGGGAGGTGAAGACGCCGAGGAACGCCTTTCCGGGGGCGGGGAAGGGTGTTCCGGGGTGAGGTGTGTCTTTCCCGGCGTCGGGCAGTCGCGTCGTCGGGGGCAGGACGGCGTCGGCGCGGGCGGCCGCCGCGCGGCGGTCGCGGTCCGCGAGGTCCGGGGCCACCTGGAAGGTGTACCAGCACAGGACGACGGCGCAGAGCAGCGCGAGCACCCGTGGCGCGGTGATCCTCATGGCTCGGCCCTCGCCGTGCGCAGGCGCGTGGAGACGCCCTCGGCCAGCGCGAGCAGCGGCGGCGCCGACCCGGCCGCCAGACACAGCAGCGTCCAGATCCGCATACCCGTGTAGTCGTGGTGGTGCAGGAAGCTGACGACCAGCAGGCACCCGGCCAGCAGCGCCCAGATCAGATGCAGCCGGAAGGTGCGCGGCGACTCGGCGCTGCGCAGCTCGCCCTTGGCGGTGACGACGTAGGCGAGCGGGCGTCGCAGCAGGGCGTTCACGGCGGCGGCGATGTACACGGGCCCGGCGAACAGCGTCAGCAGGATGCCCGCCATGCCGATCTCGCGCCTCTCGTGTTCGGCGAGGTTGAACCGGCGCAGCCACAGCCACAGCGCGAACGATCCGGCCATGCCCGCCGACCACAGCAGGAACCAGGGGAGGCCGGGCAGCTGGATCGACGACACCCCCAGCAGCATGTACAGCGCGGTGGCGAGGGTGCCGAGCGCCAGGTTCACCGCGATGCCCGGATAGTAGAACTGCACCAGGTCGTACAGCAGACGCTGGCGGGGCCTGAGGCGGATGCCCTGCCTCAGACGGGGGTTGAGCTTGATCTCCCAGATGCCGTACGCCCAGCGCTTCTGCTGGTTGAAGTAGTCGGTCCAGGTCGTCGGCCCCTCGCCCACGGCCACCACGTCGGGGGTGTAGACGCCCTTCCAGCCGTGGCCGGTGGCGGGGTTGAGCGTCCCGTGCACCCGCATGCTCGTCAGGTGGTCCTCGATGATCGAGTCCTGGTAGCCGCCGATCTGCCGCCAGGCGGCCACCCGGTAGAGGTGGTTGGTGCCGATCAGCAAGGGGGCGTCGAGGCCGTTGCCGCCTCGTTCGACGATGCTGCTGAACAGGTACTGCTGTACGGAGGCGCCGTGCGCGACCCAGTTGTCGTACGCGTTGCCGTACACCTGGGGGGCGACCACGAACGCGGTGTCGGGGTCGTGGAAGTAGCCCAGGGTCCGCTCCAGGAAGCACGGCAGCGGCACGTGGTCCGGGTCCATCTGGGCGACCACGTCGTACCGGTTCTCGTGCTCGGCGCGCCAGGCGTTGTGGTTCCCGGACTTGGTGCGGGCGCGGAACGGGCCCGACGGCCGGTTGTACTCGGGCCGGTCCTTGCGGCTGAAGTGGTGGACGCCCAGGCGCGCGGCCATCTGCCGTACGGCCGGGTCGTTGCCCTCGTCCAGGATCCACACGTCCACCGCGCAGTCCCAGCGCTCCACCTCCAGCATGGCCCGCAGGGTCCGCTGTACGACGGCGAGGGGCTCCTTGGAGGGCACGATCGTCGTCAGCATGGCGACCCGCAGCCTGCCCGGCGGGGTCATGGGAATGGGGTCACGCGCCCGGAAGGAGAACACCCAAATCGCCACCGCCTGTACGACTTTGATCGCCTCGACCGCGATGACCAGGCAGAACCCGACGCGGGCCAGACACAATCCGAACCCGCCCAGGCCCGTGACGCCGGGGCCGGGCACATGCTCGGGCAGCAGCAGCCAGCCGATGAAGACGAGGTCGGCCAGGGCGGTCGCGGTGACCAGTGCGGTGAGCGAGATCCGGTCACGCGTGTCCAGCACGGAGAGGAACCCCACCTCCCGGCGCGGGTTGGCCAGCGGGCCGCAGCCCCGGGCCGCACTCCGATAGGCCGTGACGGCCGACGCGTTGCGGCGGCGCCTCTTCTCGGCGCGCCGGTCCAGCCGGGTTGGATAACTGGACATGTCCCCCCTTGCTGACCGACAACATCGCTCTGGCGTGAAAAGGCCGCTACGTGCGGTGAGTAGGACTGCCGTCGTCCGCTGTCCGGTTCCCGACCTTCGCCGTGGTCGGGTGTTCGGACGCGCGTCAGAGGCGAACGGCGTACAGGGCGCTGTCGTCGCAGCCGAAGTACACCGTGTCCTGTGCGACGGCCGGGGAGTGCACCGGAGCGGGGGCGAGGAAGCTCCAGAGCTCTTTGCCCGTCGAGGCGTTCAGCGCGTACAGCCTGCTGTCGTCGCTGCCCACGTACACCACCGCTCCCGCCACCGCCGGGGTGTGCACATCGCCGGCGGCCATGAACGTCCAGACGGTCTTCCCGGTGGCGGCCTCCAGCGCGTGCAGCGCCTTGCCACCTCCCACGTACACCAGCCCCCTGGCGATCGCGGGGCTGGAGCCGACGGACGCGCCCTCGAACCGCCAGACCTGCTTCCCGGTGCCCGCGTCCACCGCGTACAGCCCCCCGTCGGTGCTGCCGAAGAGGGCCAGGCCGCTCGCCACGGCCGGGATGCCGGACACGGCGCCCCGGGTGGTGAACGCCCACTGCCTCTCGCCGGTGGCCGCGTTCACCGAGTACAGGTTGGTGTCGCTGCTGCCCACGTACACCGCCTCGCCGGACACGGCGGGGGAGTGGGTGTCGTTTCCGGCGGTGAAGGCCCAGCGGCGCCTGCCGGAGGCCGCGTCCACGGCGTACAGCCGGTGGTCGGCGCTGCCGACGTAGGCGACGCCGCCGGTCACCACCGGGGAGTGGACGATGCCCTGGGTCGTGAACCGCCAACGGACCGCGCCCGAGCGCGCGTCGAAGGCGTACAGGACGCGGTCGTCGCCGCCCAAGTAGACGCTGCCGCCCAGCACGGCGGGCGCGGAGCCGATCGCCGCGCCGGTCGTGTACGCCCAACGCCGTTGCCCATCGGCTGTGTTCAGTGCGTACAGGGTGCCGTCGTTGCTTGCCGCATACACCAAGTCACCCGCCACTCTGGGGTACGACAGGACCGTGCCGGTGGTCGCGAAGCGCCAGCGCGGCGAGCCCGCCCCGGACGGCCCGCCGCCACGCGAGAGCGCCCAGCCGGCGGCCGCCGCGCCACCGGCCGCAAGGACGCCGACGGCGGTGTACAGCACATGCCGACGGCCGACCGGCCGACCGCCGGTGGCCTCCGGCCGGTCCGGCAACTGCTCGGTGCGCAGGGGTACGGAGACGGGCGGCGCGGTCGTCGAGGTCGGCGCGTCCGGAAGGGCCGGAACCGTGTCCTCGCCGTGCCACGGCTCCGGCAGCCAACCCGGGGCCAGCAGCTCCACGGGTGACCGCCCGCCGGTCAGGGCGTGCATCAGCGCGGGCAGCTCCGGGCGGTCGGCGGCCTTCTTCGCCAGGCACCGGCCGATCAGTTCGCGCAAACCCGTGGGCACCGCCTGGAGATCGGGCTGCTCGTTCACCACCCGGTACAGCAGCGCCGGTACCGACGCCTCCCCGAACGGGCTGGTGCCCGCCGCCGCGTAGGCCAGCACCGAACCCAGCGAGAACACGTCGGACGACGGCTCGACCCGGAACCCCTGGATCTGCTCGGGCGACATATAGCCCGGGGAGCCGATCGTGGTGCCGGTCAGGGTCAGCCCGGTGTGCTCGCAGAGCCGGGAGATCCCGAAGTCGATGACGCGCGGCCCGTCCTGGGCGAGCAGCACATTGGCGGGCTTGAGGTCCCGGTGGATGAGGGACGCGCCGTGGATCGCGGTGAGCGCCTCCACCAGCGCCGCGCCGAGCGCCCTGACGGACCGCTCGGGGAAGGGGCCGCTCTTCTGCACCGCCCGCTGCAGGGAGGGGCCCGGGATGTACGCCGTCGCCAGCCACGGCCGGGCCCCCTCGGGGTCGGCGTCGACCACCCCGGCCGTGAAGAAGCCGCTCACGGCACGGGAGGCGATGACTTCACGGGCGAACCGCTGCCGGAAGGCCGGGTCCTGGACGTACTCCGGCCGGATGACCTTGATCGCGACCTTGCGGCCGCTGGGGGAGTACCCGAGGTAGACCCGGCCCATGCCACCGCTGCCCAGCTGGGCCACCAGCCGGTACGGCCCCACGGTGGCCGGGTCGTCAGGCCCCAACGGCTCCAAGGCGCCCCCCGGGTCGCATCCTGGACTTCACCACGTCGCTCGTCGGAAAGCGTAGCGCCGGTCAGGCCGCGCCGCTCACCCCCGGAGCCACGAACCGCCGGTGCAACGGCAGGAGTTGGATGTCCGGCTGCCCGACGATGCCGGCCTTCTCGACGGCGGGCGCGAGCCGTTCGCCGAAGAACCGCTCGAATTCCTCCTGGGACTCCCAGACATCGGTGACGTGCAGTGAGCCGGAGTCGAACCACGCCACGTGCAGACAGGCACCGTCGGGCGCCTGCTCCTCCCAGCCCACGGTGTCACGCACCGCGTCGTACTGCTCGGGGGTGACCCCGGCCCAGCTCAGTGACAGGACGACGGCCATCGACTGCTCCTCTCCCGGTCTTGCCCGCCTCTTGCGTCGGGCGGGCCAATTCTCGCCGCGAGGGTCCGCTTTGAGACACAGGGCCCGAGGGCGTGCGGCAGCGTACGGGAGCACATACGGGAACCGTCGCGCCCCCGTGCCCGGCGGCCCGGCCGTCGCCCCGGCGGCCACCTCCGGCGGGCGCACCGGCCCGGCCGCCGCCACCCGTCCAGCGGCTTTCGGCGCGCCGGGGTGTCCGCCGGGCGCCAGCCTGGGGCTGTTGCCCGTCGACGACATCCCAGGAGAACGCCGTGCCCCGTTCCCGACGTCTGTTCCGCGGCGTGCTCGCAGCCGCCGTGCTCCTCACCCCGGCCGCGACGGCTGCCGCCGCAGGGCCCTCGGACCCGACGCCCGGGGCGGCGCGGACGAGCAGTGTGGAGTGGGCCGAGGGAAGCTTCCGGGCCCTCTGCGGCACCCGCCGGGGCGCCGCGCCCGACCGCCGCACCTTCCGGTTCTTCGACGACGCCCGGATGGAGGCGGTCGCCTCGCACATCGCGCGGGACCGGCAGGGGACCGTGCTGTGGACCGGACACCTCGTGGGCCGCCCCGACCGGCCCGTCAGCCTCGCCATCGACGGGGCGTGCGGACAGGGCGCGCCGAGGGTGGCCGGGGAGGTGCACCTGGGCAGCAAGCGGTATGTGATCGACGCCGACCGGCCGGGGACTTCCACGGTGCGCGAGCTGCGCTTCGCCCGTACGACGTCCCTGTACGACGACGTCGTACGGGTCGAGGCCCCGCAGGGCCCCCGCGCACCCCGGTCCGCGCGGCAGGAGCGGCATGCGCAGCCGCGTGCCGCCATCACGGCACCCGTCATCGACCTGCTCATCGGCTACACCCCGCACACGGTCCGCAACACCAAGGGTGGCGTGGAGGCGCTCGACCTGAAGGTGAAGGCCGCCGTCGCCGGGACCAACGCCGCCTACTCCGACAGCACCGTCACCGCCCGGCTCAACCTGCTGGGCACGTTCACCACGAAGGAGTGGACGGGCGACGACGGCGACACCGACGGCATGACCACCGCCCTGTCGGCCCCCAACAGCCCGCGCTACTCCGGCGCGTTCGCCGCCGACGCGCGCCGCCAACGGGACGAGCAGGGCGCGGACCTGCTGCATGTGCTCACCCAGTTCACCCCCGAACCCGGCGCCCTCTACACCGTCGGCACGGCCAACTCCCCCTCTCTGCCCCGGATCGTCCCCGGCGCCGCCCCCTCGGCCGGCAGCGATGGCGCGGCCTTCGGCGCCCAGCAGGTCGACACCCTCGGCACCTACCACCTGGCGCACGAGATCGGGCACAACTTCGGCCTCAACCACGACTACAACACCGACCCCGTCGACCCCGCCGAGGAGAACTACCGGCGCGGCAACCTCAACCCGTACTACCCCGACAACCACGGCTATCTGCCCGCCGACCGCAGCTGGACGGACATCATGGGGTACACCATGGCGTGCGCCGACGAGAACAAGTGCGAGACGAAGCTGTGGTTCTCCAATCCCCGCCAGACGTACGAGAACGCGCCCCGGGGCGTGCCGCTGGGCCGGCCCGACCCCGCCGACTGCGTCCGCGTGATGAACCTCACCGGCCCCGTTCTCGCCAACTACCGCACGCCGTCCGCCACTACGGCCCCGGCGGCCCGGTACGCGCTCACCGCCGCCCCGGACAGCCCCGAGCACGGCACCGTCACCCCCGCCGCGACCGGCCTGTTCGACAAGGGCGACCAGGTCACCGTGACCGCCGTTCCCAGAGCGGGCCACAGGATCGACTACTGGGCGGTGGACGGCAGGCTCCAGTCCACCCGGGCGAGCGAGCTGACCGTCACGATGGACGGCAACCACTTTGTGACGGCGAGGTTCACCAGGACCACGGCCACCGCGACCCAACTCCCGGCGACGATCGCCCAGGTGCCCCCGGCCACCGGCCCGTCACGATTCGTGCTGCGGTGAGTTGATCGATAAGGTGCCAGGTCACGACCGCTCCCCGTTCGATCCACGGGCCGGTCAGGGCTCTGCCGCGGTTGGTGGCACCTCCACGACTGCCGTGCTGATCTCTGCCTGCCCGGGCCCTGCGATACGGGGGCGGTCCTCACGGCGGGGCAGTCGGGCCCCGGCCGACGGGTCAGGAGGAACGAGTGGCACAGATCATCGCCGAGGTCTCACGGACGTTCAACGAGTTTCTGCTCTTGCCGAACCGGACGCGGACCGACTGCTCGGCCGCGACGGTCGATCTGCGCACGCCCCTGGTGCGGCACATCGCGGGCGAGGCGTCGGCGATCGAGCTGCAGTCCCCGTTCACGTCCGCGATCATGCAGGCCGTCAGCACACCCGAACTCGCGATCGCGCTCGCGCGAAACGGTGGTTTCAGCTTCCTGCACCACAACCAGCCGATCCGGGACCAGGCCGCGGCGGTCCGCCAGGTGAAGAACTTCAAGGCCGGGTTCGTCACCAGCGACACCAACGTCCGCCCGGACGACACCCTCGGCCTCCTGGTCGACGTCATGCGCCGCACCGGCCACAGCACCGCCGCGGTCACCCACGACGGGACCGCCACCGGCCGCCTGCTCGGCCTGGTGACCTCCCGGGACTTCCATCCCCAGCGCCATGATCTGGACGGACCGGTCAGCGGCCGGATGACCGCTGTCGCCGACCTGGCCCATGCCGGGGCCGACATCACGCTTTCCGAAGCCAACGCGCGGCTGTGGGACGAACGGCTGGACTGCCTCCCGGTGCTGGACACCGAGGGTCACCTCCAGCATCTGGTGTTCCGTTCCGACTACGCGGACAACAAGCGCTTCCCGAATCAGGTCGTGGACGCCGCCAAGCGTCTGCGGGTGGGTGCGGGTATCAACACCCACGACTACCAGGAGCGCGTCCCGGCCCTGCTGGAGGCGGGCGCGGACGCGTTGTGCTTCGACTCGTCCGACGGCTACAGCGACTGGCAGGCGCAGGCTCTGTCGTGGGTGAAGAAGCACTATCCGGAGATCCCGGTCGGCGGCGGCAACGTGGTCGACGGGGAGGCGTTCACCTTTCTCGCCGAGGCGGGAGCGGACTTCGTCAAGGTCGGGGTGGGCGGCGGCTCCATCTGCATCACCCGGGACCAGAAGGGCATCGGCCGCGGCCAGGCCAGCGCCGTGCTGGACGTCGCGGCGGCCCGGGACGCCTTCCGCGAACGCACCGGCGAGTACGTGCCGATCTGCTCCGACGGTGGGCTGGTGCACGACTACCACGTGGCCCTGGCGCTGGCGATGGGGGCCGACTTCGTCATGATGGGGCGCTACTTCGCCCGCTTCGACCAGGCGGCCGGCGCGAAGCTGCCCACCCGTGACGGCTTCGTGAAGGAGTACTGGGGTGAGGGCTCGAACCGGGCCCGCAACTGGCAGCGCTACGGCCAGGGAGGCCAGGGTCTGGTCTTCGAGGAAGGCGTGGACGGCTACGTCCCCTACGCGGGCGACCTCAACGAAGGCCTCGCCCTGACCGTGGCCAAGCTCAAGACCACGATGGTCTCCTGCGGCTCCACCACCCTGCCGGAGTTCCAGTCCACGGCCCGGCTGACCCTCGTTTCGGACCAGAGCTTCCAGGAGAGCCACGCCAACGTCACCCTGCGGGACACCCCGGGGACGGTCTCCTGACCACCTGCGGTCCCCCCGTCCTTCGAGCCCTCAGGTTGACCCGGCCCCCGGCGCGGTTACGCGGCGGGGCCCGTCGGCGCCGCTAGCCTCGGGCCCATGACAGACACCTTTGAGCACAACCCCCGGGTGTGGACCGCGGCGCGCCTGCGCGAAGCACTCCAGGGGCTGCCGGACGACACCCCCATCCACGTCGGTGTGGCGGACGGGCCCGGCGACTTCGACGGGTACACCGAGTACGCACTGGTCAACCTGGAGCCGGTCGAGAAAGACACCGCGACTGCCGGGCCCGCCGCCGTGCACAGCGACGTGGAGTACACGCTCTTCGCGGACTTCAAGGCGGGCCAGTACCACTACGACCTGGACTGACCGCCGCCGAGGTGTGTCCGGGGCGAGGTGTGTCTGGCGCCCGCTACTCGAAGCGCGAGGTGTCGCCCGCCCCACGCCGTACGATCTCGGCCTCGCCGCCGGAGAAGTCGATGACGGTGGTCGGCTCGGTGCCGCAGTCGCCCGAGTCGATCACGGCGTCCACCACGTGGTCGAGGCGCTCCTTGATCTCCCACCCCTGCGTCATCGGCTCGGCCTCGTCGGGCAGGAGCAGGGTGCTGGAGAGCAGCGGCTCACCCAGGTCGGCCAGCAGGGCCTGTGTGACGGTGTGGTCGGGGATGCGCACCCCCACGGTCTTCTTCTTGGGGTGCAGCAGCTGGCGCGGCACCTCCCTGGTCGCGGGGAGGATGAAGGTGTAGCTGCCCGGCGTCGCCGACTTGATCGCGCGGAACACATCGTTGTCGATCTGTACGAACTGGCCGAGCTGCGCGAACGTCTCGCACACCAGGGTGAAGTGGTGACGGTCGTCGAGCTGCCGGATCGCCCGGATCCGGTCGATGCCGTCACGGTTGCCGAGCTGGCACCCCAGGGCGTAGCAGGAGTCCGTCGGGTACGCCACGAGCGCGCCGGACCGGATGCTGTCCGTCACCGTGCTGATGGTGCGCCGCTGCGGATTGTCGGGGTGGACATCGAAGTACTTGGCCATCCGCCGAGTCTACGGGCCGCGCCGCGATGGCGCCCGGGGCGCCCGTTCACTCGTCGGGGTGGTGCGATGATCGCGGTGTGACCAGCACTCTTATGGATACCGTCGATGCCACCGCGGTGGCCAAGCACGTTCTGTTCGACGTCGACGGTACGTTGATCGACGCTGTCGACAACCAGCGCCGGGTATGGCGGACATGGGCGGAGCGGTATGGCCTGGATCCCGACGAGGTGTACCGGGTGGCGCTGCGGACCCGGCCCCTGGAGACCTTCGCGAGTGTGGCCCCGGACCGCGATCCGCACGAGTGCCTGGCCGCGCTCCACGAGCTGGAGGACGAAGACGTCCGCTCCGGTGTGTACGCCGCCTTCGCAGGAGCGGCGGAGCTGCTTTCCGCCCTGCCGCCGGGCTCCTGGGGTCTGGTGACGTCGAACTACGTGCACCGGGTGCGCGGACGGTTCGCCCGGACCGGGCTGCCGGTGCCGGAGGTCCTGGTGGACGCCGCCGCGGTGACGGAGGGCAAGCCGTCGCCGGTGCCCTATCTGCTCGCGGCCGAGCGGTTCGGCGCGCTGCCGGAGAACTGTCTGGTGGTCGAGGACGCGCCCTCCGGGGTGCTGTCCGGGCTGCGCGCGGGCATGACGGTATGGGGGGTGAACGCGCCCGTCGCGGTGGACGGGGTGCACCGCCACTTCGCGAGCCTGAAGGAGGCGGGGCCGGAGATCCTCGCCTTCGTGACCGGAGCGGAGTGAGCGGGCGGGCGGCGCGTGTGCGGGCCGCCCGCACCGCCGCTCAGGAACGGGGACCGAGGGCGTCCACGACCAGGTCCGCGAGGAGGCGGCCCGCGGTGCCGTCCGGGTCGAGATCCGGGTCGTAGATCGTGAGGTTGAAGCCCACACACCGCTCCGACCGCACCAAGGCTTCCAGGAGCACGGCGAGTTCGTCGGGCAGCAGCCCGCCGGGGTCGGGGCTGTCGACGGCGGGCATCACGCCCGGGTCGAGGACATCGGCGTCCAGATGCACCCAGAACCCGTCGAGCGCCGCCGTCTCCAGCGACTGGCGCACCGATGCGCCGATCTCGGCCGGGCCCCACTGCCGGATCTCCCCGACCGTCGCCGTCGGGATCTTCAGTTCGGCGAACTCCGCCCGGTCCTCGTCGTCGTCCCGCATCCCCAGGACCCGGACGTCCTCGTCGCGTACGTACGGGCGCAGCCCTTCCAGATCGGTCAGGTCGGCCTGGCCGCGCCCGGTGGCCAGGGCCAGCTCCTCGCCGCCGGCCGCGCCGATCCGGTCGGAGTTGCCCGGGTGGCGGAAGTCCGCGGAGCCGTCGATCACGACGATCCCGTACCGGCCGGTGCGGCGCAGTGCCAGCGAGGCGCCGAGCTGGATGGAGCAGTCCCCGCCGAGCACGACGGGGAAGCCGCCGGTCCGGAGGTGGTGTTCGACGCGGTCGGCGAGTCTACGGGTGTAGGAGGCGATGGCGGCGGCGTTGAAGACGCCGTCGCCCTCCTGCCAGTCGCCGAGGTCGTAGCGCGGCGGCACGACCACCCCGCCCTCGTGCGCCCCGAGCCGCCGCACGATGCCGAACTCCCGCATCGCACCGGCGAGTTTGTAGCGGCCGGGGACCGTGCCCGGGGCGGGGCGGGCGCAGGCCGAGGTTGGACGGGGCGTCGATGACCACGAGACGTCGCATGCCGGACATCCTCACCGAGGACGGGCCTGCTCCTCAACAGTGGTTCCCCTGGGTGAAGGTGTCGCGCCCGGCCGGGGCGTCAGGACGTCAGGTGCAGCGCCCGGGCCACGTCCGCCGTGCGGGCCGAGGACGTGGTGGACTCGTAACCGCCGCGCATCGAGGCGTCCGGGTCCTTGAGGCCGTTGCCGGTGACCGTGACCACCACGCGCTGCCCGGCGTCGAGGCGGCCCGCGCGGTGCTCGGCGAGCAGTCCCGCGATGCCGGCCGCCGACGCGGGCTCGACGAAGACACCCTCGTGGCGTGCGACGAGCCGGTACGCGTCGAGGATCTGCTCGTCGGTGACGGCGCCGATCAGGCCGCCGGAGCTGTCGCGCGCCGCGATCGCGCCCCGCCACGAGGCGGGGTTGCCGATGCGGATCGCGGTGGCCACCGTCTCCGGCTCGGCCACCACCTCGCCGTGCACCAGCGGCGCCGCGCCCGCCGCCTGGAAGCCCCACAGCCGGGGCCTGCGGGTGGCGATTCCCGCGCTGCCGTACGCGTCGTAGCCGCGCCAGGCGGCCGTGATGTTCCCGGCGTTGCCGACCGGCAGGCAGTGGATGTCCGGCGCGTTGCCCAGCGCGTCCACGACCTCGAACGCGACGGTCTGCTGGCCCGCCAGGCGGTGGTCGTTGACCGAGTTCACCAGCGCGACCGGGTGGTGCTCGGCCAGCTCGCGGGCGATGCGCAGACAGTCGTCGAAGGAGCCGGTCACCTCGACGATCTCGGCGCCGTAGCGGACCGCCTGGGCGAGCTTGCCGAGGGCGATGTGGCCCCGGGGGACCAGGACGGCGGCGCCGATGCCCGCGCGGGCCGCGTACGCGGCGGCCGAGGCGCTGGTGTTGCCGGTCGAGGCGCACACCACCGTACGCGCGCCCGCCTCGACGGCCTTGCTGACCGCGACCGTCATGCCGCGGTCCTTGAAGGAGCCGGTGGGGTTGGCGCCCTCCACCTTCAGCCACACGTCGCAGCCGGTGAGCGCCGACAGATGGGTGGCCGGGACGAGTGGCGTGTTGCCCTCGTGGAGCGAGATGACGGGTGTGGTGTCCGTGATGGGCAGCCATGCACGGTAGCCGTCGATGAGGCCGCGCCAGGGGCGGGTCCGTACGGAGGTGGTGGTGGCGGAGGGGCGCTCGTCTATGGTCACGAATGTTACTGTAACCCGAGAGTTTCCATACATGCGAAACAATCGTTTCATCACCGGCGATGGCGGCGGGGAGTGGCATGGCGAACGACGACGAGGTGGCGGCCCGGCTCGGGGCGGTCTATCCGGAGCTGCCGCGCGGGGAGCAGGCCATCGTGCGGGTGCTGCTCGACGACTATCCGTTCGCCGCCCTGGGCTCGCTGCGCTCCCTCGCGGACCGGGCGAAGGTCAGTCCGCCGACCGCCTCCCGGCTCTTCGCCCGGCTCGGCTGGTCCGGCTTCGCCGACTTCCAGGCCGCGGTCCGGGCCGAGGGCCGCGAGCACGACCGCTCCCGGCTGCGCGAGTTCGTGGCCACCGCCCCCGACGGCCCGCGCCGGGCCGCCGAGCAGCTCAGGGCCGGGCTCGACGCCACCATCGCCGCGGCCGGTGAACCCTTGCTCGCCCGGATCGCCGCGCTGCTCTCCCAGGCGCGCGGGGTGTGGGGGATGGGCGGCCCCCTGAGTGAACTCGCCGCCGACTATCTGGTCCGCCAGCTCGCCAGCCTGCGCCCGGGCGTGCGCCGGGTGCCGGACGGGGCGGCCGAGCGGGCCCGGGTGCTGCTCGACCTGGGCCCGGGCGACCTGCTCGTCGCGTACGACTTCCGCCGCTACAGCGACACCACCGCGCGGTTCGTGCGCGCGGCCCGGGCGCGCGGGACGCGGCTCGTGCTGGTCACCGACGCCTGGGAGTCCCCGCTGGCCGCACACGCCGAGGTGCTGCTGCGGCTGCCCCGCGACGCGGCGGGCCCCATCGCCCCGCTCACCCACGAGATCGCGGTGACCGAGCTGATCCTGGTCGCGACCGTGCCGCTGCTCACCGAGTCGCCCGGGCGGCTGGAGAACCTCGACGCCCTGACGGCGGAGCTCGGCCAGGACTGAGCGGCCCGCCGCCCGGCGAAGGAGCGGGGCGTACGGGGGCGCTTTTCATCGGACCACGCGCGCAGGGCGCCCGTCTTCGCGCTCTGCCGGGCCGCTCGGACGGTACGAGACGGTGGCACGGTCCGATCGCCGTATGGGAAGGCCCATCGATGCCACGAGGTGCGCAGCACACCACCGTGACCCGCACGAGCAGAGAGGCCTCCCCGCCCCACTGTGTGGCCCGTGGCCAGGGTTCGACGGTGTTCGCCCGCACCGTCGTGGCGTCACCGCCCGCCCGCAGGTCCCCGCTCGGATCCGGCTGCCGCAAGAGCGGGCGGGGAACCGGCGTCCTCGCGTACACCGCCGGGTCCGCCGGATTCGCGCGGTGATCCCCGCGCAGGCTTCCCGTCCCGGCAGGGACGCGCACGTGGTGGTCGTCGGAGCGGGGTTCTCCGGCATCGGTGCCGCCATCCGGCTGCGGCAGGCGGGGTTCCGCGAGGTGATCGTCCTTGAGAAGGCGCCCCAACTCGGCGGCACCTGGCGGGAGAACACCTATCCGGGTTGCGCCTGCGACGTGCCCTCCACGCTCTACAGCTACTCGTTCGCCCCGGACACCGCCTGGACGAGGGTGTTCGCCGGGCAGTCGGAGATCCACGCCTATCTGCGCTCGACGGCCGAGCGGTACGGGCTCGGCGAGGTGCTGCGCTGCGGGGTGCGGGTGCTGGGGGCCCGCTGGGACCCGGCGGCCGCGCGCTGGCGCCTGGAGACCAGCGACGGCTCCTACAGCGCGGCGGTGCTGGTCCTGGCCACCGGGCCGTGGCATGTGCCGCGCCCGCTGGAGGTGCCCGGCATCGAGGACTTCGCCGGACCGGTGCTCCACACCGCCCGCTGGGACCACGAGGTCGACCTCACCGGCCGCCGCGTGGCCGTGGTCGGCAGCGGCGCCTCCGCGGTCCAGCTCGTGCCCGAGATCGTGTCCCGTGCGGCGGAGGTACGGCTCTTCCAGCGGACCGCCCCCTGGGTGCTGCCCAAGCCCGACGTGCAACTCCCGGCGGCGTTCAACTGGTGCCTGGACCGCGTGCCCGGCGCCCGCAAGGCCCTGCGCGCCGGGCAGTACGGCCTCCAGGAGGGCCTGGGCTGCGCCTTCCGCCACCCGGAACTCGCCCGGCTGGTCGAGGCGGGGGCCAGGGCACACCTGCGCCTCGCGGTCCGCGACCGGAGCACCCGCCAAGCGCTCACGCCGGACTACCGACTGGGCTGCAAACGCCTGCTGACCTCCAGTACCTACTACCAAGCCCTGTCCCGGCCGCACGTCCACCTCCACCCCACCGCCGTGGCGGCCGTGCGCGAGAAGGCGGTCGTCGGCGCCGACGGCACCGTGGCCGAGGCCGACGTCCTCGTCACGGCCACCGGCTTCCGGGTCGGTGAACTGCCGCTGGCCGAGAGCCTGTGCGATGCCGACGGCCGTACGCTGCGAGCGGCCTGGGCCGGTGAACCGCAGGCCTACCTGGGCAGCAGCGTCAGCGGCTTCCCCAACCTCTTCCTGCTCCTCGGGCCCAATCTGCTCGGCGGCTCCACCTCCGCGATCAGCGTCCTCGAAGCCCAGCTGACCTACCTCACCGCCGCTCTCACCCATCTCCGGCGCACCGGCCACGCCGCCCTGGACGTCCGGCCCGCCGCACAGGCCTGGTACAACACGGCGGTGCAGGCAGCGCTGGCGAGCACCGTCTACGACACCGGAGGCTGCACCAGCTACTACCTCGCGCCCAGCGGGCGCAACACCTTCGCCTGGCCCTGGTCCACCGGGCGGCTGGTGCGCCGGCTGAGCCGCTTTGACCCCGGCGCGTACACCTGGCGGGCACCGGCCGTCCTGGGGCCGAAACTGCCCGAGACGGCCGAGGCGTTGTAAGGGGCGGCGCGGCCCGGCGGGACGGTGTCAGGAAGCGTCGGTCTCCTCCGCCGCGCGTTCGGCGGCATCGACCTGCGCGGCGAATTCCCTGGCCGTCAGGCGCTGCAATGCGCTGCCGTGGCGCCGGGCCAGCTCGTCTGCGGGCTCCGGCGACGCCTCGTGGAGGTCCAGGACGAGCATGGCCGCGCCGTCCTCGACCCGGCTGCTCAGCATGATCAGGCCCGCGCCGTCCTCGATGAGCCGGCGGTTCTCGGCGGCGTTGGCGAGGGCGGCCCCGGCCGCGCTGCCGAGCAGCACGCCGATCGGTCCGCCGAGCAGTCCCACGAGCCCGCCCACCACGCCGCCGCCCACTGTGGGCACACCGGCGCCGCGTACATGGTTGTCGGGCACGTCGAGCAGGCCCTCGGCGGACCTCTCAAGGACCGCCGCCTGGCGCAGCCCCGGCAGGGAGACGGCTTCCTCGTACGCCGCCCGGCACCGCGACGGATCGGTGAACGAGATCAGCAGCACATGATGAGTGTCCGCCATGGCAGGTGCTCTCCCTTGTCGTGCGATGCGCCGACCTTGCCGTGCGGTCCGCCGCTTCCGCCCCTCCAGTGGAACGCCCGCACCGGAGCCCCGCCACGTGGGCACGCCCGTCGGGGAAAAGGGCCGGTCAGGCCGGGCGCCGGTTCGGGTCATTTCCCGGGTGACCGAAAAGCTATTCAGGAATGCACTGTTCGCTGCAAGGGGATTCGGTCACGCCGGCTTGCGGGATTCATGTGTTTCTGGCCAAAGGGGGATTGCGCGTATCACGCCGAAGAACTCTCCCATGCGCTGCGCGAGTTGTTGGGAGTTGACTGACTGTCAGCTTGGGTGATCCTCAATCGAGAGGGGAATCATGCTATCTGGAGAAGGGCCGCCGTGGCCCTTGCCACGCTGGGCGCCCTGTTCCTGGCGGCGCCGACGGCGGGTGCCGTGTCCCCCGCGCCGGACCATGCGCGTACCGGCGTGGCGAAGGCGAAGGACGCCGTCCGGGCGGCGCCGGACCCCAAGCTCGACCTCACGGCGGCGGAGACGTTCATCCACCTCGTGAACAACGGGTCGGGGCAGTGTCTGGCCGTCCCCGGCGGCAGCCGGCGGAACGGCGTCCAGGTCATCCAGTGGCAGTGCGGAACCCGGTACGACCACTTCTGGAGGTTCGATTCCACCGGTGGCGGCACCTACCGCTTCGTGAACCACAACAGTGGCCAGTGCCTGGCGGTGGAAGGCGGAAGCCATAACGCCGGTGCGAAAGCCATCCAATGGCCGTGCGGAACCCGGCCCGACCACTACTGGCGGTAAGGAGTAATCTGCGAGAAAACGACGATGCCCTCCGGCGGCCGGGCGAAACGACCCGGCCGCCGGTCGGTCGCCCCGTGGTCCATCGGTTTCGCGGCGGACGTTTTCCCCTTTCGAATTTCGCATTCCGTACGGCCGCGAAGTCCGCTCCCGGCACTCCTCGCGCTTTCGAGGCTTACGTCCCGTCGGTCACGGAAAGGTACGGATCGTGCCGACGAACGACGAGATGGCCAGTGAGTTCGCAGCCGAGCTACGGCGGCTGAGGAGCCTGCGCGGGATGTCCCTCACCGAGCTCGCCCGCTCGGTCCACTACAGCAAGGGCTACCTCAGCAAGATCGAGAACGGCGGGAAGCCCCCGACGCTCGACGTCGCCCGGCGCTGCGACGCCGTCCTCGACGCGGGCGGGGGCCTGACCCGGCTCGTACCGAAGACACCCGCCGCCGTCGGCATCCCCCCGGCCCGCTCCGGCGAGGCCGATCCGGACGGGGCGCGGTGCCCCTACCGAGGACTCGCCGCCTACGGGCCGCAGGACGCCGAGTGGTTCTTCGGCAGGGACGGCGCCACGGCGGAGCTGGTGGGCCGGCTCGCCGAGCGTGTGGGCCACGGTCCGCTGGCCGTGGTCGCGCCCTCGGGCGCGGGGAAGTCCTCACTGCTCCAGGCCGGGCTGCTGCCCGCACTGCGGCGCGGCGCGCTCCCGGTCGCCGGGTCCGCCGCGTGGCCCGCCCTGGTGTGCACCCCGACCGCGCGCCCGCTCAAGGAACTGGTGCGCTGCACCGCGGACCTGCTCGGCCGCGCGGGCGACGGCCTCACCCCCGAGGCGCTGGCCGAACGGCCGCGCGCCCTGCTGGACGCGGCCCGTGACGCCCATGGACACCCCGGACTCGTGCTCGTGGTCGACCAGTTCGAGGAGGTCTTCACCCTCTGCGCCGACGAGCGCGAACGCCGCGCCTTCGTCGCCGTCCTGCACACACTGGCGACGGGCGCCGAGCCGCCGCCCGGGGCGCGGGCCCCGGCGGGAGCCGCGGTTCCGGCCGAAGCGGCCGTAGTCCTGGGCGTGCGCGCCGACTTCTTCGGGCACTGCCTCGAACACCCGGAACTGGCCGAGGCGTTCACGCACGGCCTGTTCGCGCTCGCGCCGATGTCCGGCGCCGAGCTGCGCGCCGCCATCGCCGGCCCCACCGAGCGGGCCGGTCTCGCCCTGGAGCCGGGCCTGGCCGAGCTGCTGCTGCGGGACCTGCGCTCCGGCCCCGCCGCCTCCCCGGGGTCGCTGCCGCTGCTCGGCCACGCCCTGCTCGCGACCTGGCAGCAGCGCTCGGGCCGCACACTGACGGTCGCGGGGTACGAGACGACCGGCGGCATCCACGGAGCGGTGGCCCGCACCGCCGAGTCCGTGTTCACCCGCCTCGATCCGGCCGAGCAGCGGATGGCGCGCCACCTGCTCGTACGCCTGGTGCAGGTCGGCGAAGGCTCCGCCGCCCAGACCCGCAGACCGCTAGAACGCGCCCTGATTCCCGGCCAGTCGGCGGATCCGCCGGCCACCGCCCGCGCCCTCGACGCGTTCGTGCGGGCGCGGCTGGTCACGGCGGGCGCCCAGACCGTGGAGATCACCCACGAAGCGCTGCTGCACGCCTGGCCCCGGCTGCACGGCTGGATCGAGAGCGACCGCGCCGCCCTCGTGCAGCGCCAGCAGCTCGCGGACACCGCTGTCGAGTGGGCGCGCGCGGCGCACGACCCCGGGCTGCTGTACCGGGGCGCGCGGCTCGACGCGGTCCGCGACTGGGACCGGCGGCCCGGGAGCGGGGACCGGCTGGGCCCGCGGGAAGCCGCGTTCGTGGCGGCCTGCCTCGCCGAGGAGGAGCGCGGCCGACGGGCGGCGCGCCGCCACGTCCGGGTCCGCCGCGCCCTGCTCGGCGCGCTCGCCGCCCTGCTGGCCGTCGCCGTCGCAACGGGCACCGTGGCCTTCCGCCAGCGCTCCGACGCGTACCGGCAGCGCCGCATCGCCCAGTCGCAGGCCATGGCGGTACGGTCGGAGGCGCTCGCCGAAGGGCGGCCGGAGGCGTCCATGCTGCTGGCGGCCGCCGCCTATCGGTCGGCCTCCACCCCCGAGTCGCGCGGGGCCCTGCTCAGCACCCAGGCCCAGTACTTCGACGGGCGACTGACGGGTCATCAGGGAGCCGTCAACGGCGTGGCGTTCAGCCCCGACGGGGGTCTGCTCGCCTCGGCCGGATCGGACGCCACGGTACGGATCTGGGACACCGTCCACCACCGTGAGGCGGCCACGCTCACCGGATACGACGGCCCCGTCACGGCCGTGGCCTTCGCGCCCGACGGCCACCGGCTGGCGACCGCCGGCACGGACGGGTCCGTACGCCTGTGGGAGATGCCCTCGCATCGGATGACCGCGATCCTGACCGGCCACCGGGGAGCCGTACGGTCGGTCGCCTTCGCCCCCGACGGGCGCGGCCTCGTCTCGGGCGGCCTCGATCGCACGGTACGGCTGTGGAGCGTGCCGGACGGCACCCCGCGCGGAGTGCTCACCGGCCACGACGACGCGGTGATGGCGGTCGCCTACGCCCCCGACGGCCGGACCGTCGCCTCGGCGGGCGCCGACCGTACGGTACGGCTGTGGGACGCGGCCGACGGGCGTACGGAGGCCGTGCTCACCGGCCACACCGACCAGGTGCTCGGACTGGCCTTCGCCCCGGACGGCCGCACCCTGGCGTCCGGCAGCGCCGACCGCACCGTACGTCTGTGGGACACCGCCGACGGCGCGGCGCGCGCGGTCCTCACCGGACACGGCGACGATGTGAACGCCGTGGTCTTCAGCCGCAGCGGGGACACCCTCGCCAGCGCCGGCGGCGACGGCACGGTCCGGCTGTGGGACCCGGTGAAACGCCGCCTCGCGGCGGTGCTCCCGGGCCACACCGACTACGTGCTGTCCATCGCGGCGGGCCCCGAGGGGCGCCTCGCGACCGGCGGGTTCGACCAGTCGGTGGTGCTGTGGAACCCGGGCGGTCCGGCGCTGGTCGCACGGCCGTTCACCGAGGAGTGGCAGTCGGCCTTCTCACCGGACGGCCGTCTGCTGGCCGCCGCGGCGGCGGACCACACGGTCCGGCTGTGGGACGTGGCCCGCCGCCGCCCGCTCCCGCCGCTCACCGGGCACGACGGTTCGGTGTTCGCCGTCGCCTTCTCGCCCGACGGCCGGCTGCTGGCCTCCGCGGGCGCCGACCGCACGGTCCGGCTCTGGGACGTGGCCCGGAGCCGGCTCCTCACCACGCTGACCGGACATGCCGGTTCGGTGTTCGCCGTCGCGTTCTCCCCGGACGGGCGCACGCTGGCGTCCGGGAGCGCCGACCGCACGGTCCGGCTGTGGCGCGCGGCCGACGGCGCTCGGCGAGCGGTCCTGAGCGGCCATACGGACTTCGTCAACGCGGTCGCCTTCAGCCCGGACGGGCGCACCCTCGCCACCGGCAGCGACGACCTGACGGTCCGTCTGTGGGATCCGGCCGGGCACGCGGTGCGCACGGTCCTGCGCGGCCACACCGGCTCGGTGCGCGGCGTGGCGTACTCGCCCGACGGCCGCACCCTGGCCAGCGGCGGCAACGACGGGACGCTCCGCCTCTGGGACACCCGGAGCGCCGCCCCGCTCCGCTCGCTCACCGGGCACAGCGGTTCGGTGCGCGCGGTGGCCTTCAGCCCGGACGGCGCGGTGCTCGCCAGCAGCGGCAGCGACCGGACCGTACGACTGTGGCAGCCCGCTTCGGGACACCTCGTCGCCGCCCTGAGCGGACACGCCGGTGCCGTGTGGGGCGTGGTGTTCGCTCCCGGACGGCCGGGGACGCTGGCCAGCAGCAGCAATGACGGGACGGTCCGGCTGTGGTCGACGGACCTGCGGGCGCGCGACGCCGAGGTCTGCCGACTGCTTGGCGACACGGGCCCCCGCCGCTGGGACCGGCTGCTGCCGGGGTTGCCGTACGTGCGTGTCTGTGGGCCAACAGCCTGACGCCGGGTCAGGCAGCTCTGGAACCGGTGCTGTTTCCCTGGGTGTTTCCCGTTTCACGTCCGGACGGGCGACGCCCGCCTCCTCGACAGCGGCCCAGGGCGGCGGCCAGGCTCGAACCCGTCCCGACCAGCGGCGAAGGCACCCCCACCTCTCGCGAGAGCCGATCCCCGAGCCGCGGGACGCGTAAGGCACGTAAGACGCGCAGGACTCGTACGACGCGAACAAGGAGCACGCACACCATGAACGCACGCGACAAGCTCGCCCTGATGGCGTCCGCCACCATTCTGGCGGCCGGACTCACCACCGCCGTCCCCGCCGTGGCCGCCGCCCCGGCCAAGCCCGCCAAGCCGGCCGCCGAGTGCGGGGTGCGCTCGGACGGCCGGCTGCACTGCGGCAACAAGGCGGGCGCGAAGGGCTATGCGGACCGCTCGTACCGCTCGGCGACCCGCGGCACGCTGGTCGGCACCTTCAGCTGGTTCCAGTGCTGGGGCCACGGCGACCCGCACCAGGGCCAGAACGACATCTGGTACTGGACGCAGCTCGACAACGGCGCCTGGGGCAATGTGCCCGCCGTGGACGTGAGCACGGGCCAGGACCCGGCCCCCGGTCTGCGGGAGTGCTGACCACCTGTCATACGTGACGCCGTAACCGCCCGCCGGACGCCTCTCCGGCGGGCGGTTACGGCGTGATGCCGCTGCCGCGCCGGCTGTTCCCGCGCATCGACCCGGCGCGGCTCGGCTCGCCCGGGAGTCGGACATGCTCTTCGCCCCGGCGACTCTCCGCGCGCTGGATCACACCCCCTGGAAGTTGCGCCGATACGCGTGCGGGCTGGTGCCGATGAGGCGTTTGAAGCGGTCCCGGAACGCGGTGGGGGAGCCGAAGCCGACCTGGAGGGCGATGCGGTCGACGGGGTGGTCGGTGGTCTCCAGGAGGTGTTGGGCCTGGCGGATCCGGGCCCGGTGCAGCCATTGCAGCGGGGAGGTGCCGGTCTGCTCGCGGAAGCGCCTGTGGAGGGTGCGGGCGCTCGTCCCGGCGCGCGCGGCGAGATCGTCCAGGGTGAGGTCGTCGCCGGCGTTCTCCTCCATCCAGCGCAGCAGCGGTTCCATCGTCGAGCCGCGCGGGGCGGGCGGACGCTCGGTGACGATGAACTGGGCCTGCCCGCCCTCGCGTTCCAGCGGCATCACGGACAGCCGCGCCGCGTCGGCCGCCACCGCCGAGCCCAGATCGCGGCGGACCATGTGCAGGCACAGGTCGAGCCCGGCGGCGGCGCCCGCCGAGGTGAGCAGCTGCCCGTTGTCGACGTAGAGCACGGCCGGGTCGACGTCGACGGCGGGATGGCGTTCGGCGAGCAGCGCGGCGGCTGCCCAGTGGGTGGTGGCGCGGTGGCCATCGAGCAGTCCGGTGGCGGCGAGGACGAAGGCGCCCGTGCAGATGGAGGCGATCCGGGTGCCGCGGGCGGCGGCCTGGCGCAGGGCGTCGAGGACGTCGTCCGGGACGGGTCCGGCGGGGTCGGCGCAGCCCGGCAGGACGATGGTGTCCGCCTCGGCCAGCGCGTCGAGGCGCCAGGGGGCCCGCAGGGTGAACGACCCGGCGTCGACCTCCTCGACGGGCGCGCACACCCGGACGCGGTAGGCGGGGCGGCCGTCCGGCAGCCGGGTGCGCTGGAACACCTCGATCGGCGTGGACAGGTCGAAGGGGATGACTCCGTCGAGGGCGAGGACGGCCACGGTGTGCATGCCTCAACCTTAGAAGAGCGCCCAGATCCGGGTCGGCCGCCTTCGATCGGAACGTCATGGGCCGACGCGCCCCGCAAAAATCATTGTTTTCGGCCACTAAGACCGGTGGATGTGCGGCCAACTTTGCGATTCGCGCTCCGATGTTCCATCATCGTGACCGCGCGTCAGTTCTTGGCGCGCCCTCAAGGAGTCAGGGGCACGGGGAACCCCCTGTACACCGACCGATCCCGCAGGCGGCGAAGCACTTGGCCTCGCCATGCCGCGGTGATTCCCGCCCTGTTCCGTACACCTAGGCAAAGGCCGCATGTCCGCCCAGCAGCTTTCGGACCTCATCCGGTTCGCCCGTCACAACTCGCCCTTCTACCAGGACCTTTACGCGTCCCTTCCGCCGGACGCCGACCGCCTCACCGACCTGCCGGTCGTGGACCAGGAGAAGTTCTGGGCGGCCAACACCCTCGACGACAACCGCGTCCTGACCGGCCCCCTCAGTGAGGCGACCGTCTACAAGACCGGCGGCACCACCGGGGCGCCCAAGTTCTCCGTCTACACCCGCGACGAGTGGCGCACCTTCGTGACCGCCTTCGGCCAGGGCCTGGTGGACACCGGGCTGCGCCCGGGCCACCGCGTCGCGGACCTCTTCTACGCGGGCGAGCTCTACGCCAGCTTCCTCTTCATCCTCGACTCGCTCGCCCACGCCCCCGTCGACAACGTACGGCTGCCCATCGGCGGCGCCGCGCCGCTTGAGTCGACGGTCCCGACCCTGCGCGACTTCGCGGCGCAGGTCGTGGCGGGCACCTCCACCACGCTGTGCCGCCTCGCCGAGCACATCCTGGCGGCGGGCCTGCGGCTCGACGCGGTGGAGCTGGTCCTCTTCGGCGGCGAGGCCCTCTTCGCCGACCAGCGGCGGCTGCTGGCCGCCACGTTCCCCAACGCGGCGATCCGTTCGGTCGGTTACGCCAGCGTCGACGCGGGGCTGCTCGGCCGCCCCGTGCCCGGCCCCGACACCCGGGTGCACCGCGCCTTCACCCCGCACTCCATCGTCGAGATCCTCGACGACACCACGGGGGAGCCCATCACCGAGCCCGGACGGCCCGGCAGGGTCGTGGTGACCAGCCTGTTCCGCCGTCTGATGCCCGTCATCCGCTATCCCGCGGGCGACCGCGCCGAGTGGAGCGACACCGAGCTCGGCCACTTCCGTATCCTCGGCCGCGCCGAGGAGGGCGTCCGGGTGGGACCGGTCTCCCTGTACTCGCAGGACGCGCAGGACGCCGTCGCCGAGGCGGACACCGAGGGCCGCATCGTCGGCATGCAGCTGGTCGTGCGCCGCTGGGAGGGCCGCGACGGGCTGGTGCTGCGGCTCGCCACGGCCCCGGGCGACGACGACCCGGCCGCCCTCGAACTGCTCGCCAAGGCCGTCGTCACCGAGCTGGAGAGCGCCCGGCCGCTGTATCCGGACAGTGTGAGCACCGGATTCGTGCACCCGCTCTCCGTCGAGTGGGCGCGCCACCGCGACCTCGCCGTCAACCCGCGCTCGGGCAAGCTCGTCCGCGTCCTGGACGAGAGGCCGACCGCATGAGCGCCCCCCTCGTGGAGGAGGGCCGCCGCCGGCCGCTCGTCCTGCGCAACCGCGCCTTCGGCGCCGTGTGGCTGAGCCAGGTCCTGACCCAGGCCGCGGTCCGCATGTTCCAAGTCGGCGTCTCCTGGTGGCTGGTGGCCTACGCGGTCGACGGCGGCCGGGGCCTGGCCTCCGGCCTCTTCATGGCCGTCAGCACCCTGCCCGCCGTGGCCCTCGCCCCGGTGGTGGCCCGCGTCGTCGCCCGCACCGCCCACCGCTCCGTGCTGCGCACGGCCGCCGCGGTGGCCGGGGCCGTCGCCGTCGCCCTGGCCCTCTGGGCGTGGACGAGCGGTCTGCCGCTGCCCGCCGTCTATGCCGCGACTCTCGCCCTGGCCACCTGCCAGGCCTTCTTCGACCCCTGTCTGACCACCTCGGTGCCCGAACTCGTCGACGACGAGGACATCGAGACAGCCACCGGCTTCGAGCTGTCCACCCAGTCCCTGGCCGGTCTCGGCGGGGCGCTGCTCGGCGCCGTGACCGTCGACCGTGCGGGCGTGGCCGGGCTCGGCGCGGGCTGCGGGGCCGCCTACCTCGCCGCGGCGCTGCTCGTCGCGGGCGTCCGCTTCCGTACCGCCGCACCCGGCGCCGACGGCGAAGCCGACGCGACGGCCGCGCCCGAGCGGCGCACGCTCCGCGGCATCCTCGGCGGACTCCCGTACGTACGGCGGATCCTGATCTGCTTCACCGCGGCCAACCTCTTCACCACCGCCGTCTTCGTCGTCATCCCGCTCTACACCCGGACCGTCCTCGGCGACGGCGGCTCCACCGTGGCCCTCCTGGAGGCGTCCCTGGGGTGCGGCACGCTCATCGGCTCGTTCACCGGCGCCCGGGTGCCGGGGCGGCCCACCGTCACCGGCGCCTACTGCCTGGCGCTGATGGCGTTCGCCCTCGCGCTGCCGGGCCTCGTCGCGGGGCGACTGGTCTTCGCGGGGTGCCTGGTCGTGGCCGGCTGGAGCGTGGGGGTGATCGGGGTCCGCTTCGTGGCCCTGTTCCAGCGGCTGGTGCCCGCCGCCGACAAGCCCGGCTTCTTCGCGGTGATGCAGGCGGTCCTGGGCGCCTCCTTCCCGGTGGCCTCGCTGCTGTTCGGCCTGGCGGGGGACCACCTCTCGGCGCAGACGCTGTGCCTGGTGCAGGCCGCCGGTCTGCTGCCGGCCGCCGCTGCCCTGGCCCTGCTGGGCTCCCGTAACTCGCGGGAAAGCGGGGCGAGTCCGGCCGGACCCGTCGCCGACCGTACCCCCGAGCCCGTCGGAGGCGAGCGATGAGCGCCCGTGTCGCACCGGCCACCGGCGCCGACATCGCCGAGCTGCGCCAGCTCTACTACGCCGTCTACGGGCCCCACTACCCGGCCGGGCTCGGCACCGACCCGGCCGAGATGGCCCGGCTCATCCAGGACCCCGACTCCCTGTGGCTGGTGGCCCGCTGCCCGGACACCGGCGCCCTGGCCGCGTCGGCCGCCATCCACGGCGAGCCGGGCAGCCGGATCGGCCGCCTCGAAGGCCTCGCCGTGCACCCCGACCACCGCTCCGGCGGTCTGGCCGCCACACTCACCGAGGCGCTGTGCGCCGGGATGCTGGACAGCGGGCGCCTGGACTCGGTGTACGCGACGGTCCGTACGGTCAGCGCCGGACCCCAGCGCGTCGTCGCCCGCAACGGCTTCCGCCCGTTGGGCGTCCTGCCCAACGCCGTGGATCTGAGCAGCCGCGAGAGCCTCGCACTCTACGCGCGTCACTCGGCCGGTGTGCTGGAGCGCCGCGTGCCGGTGACCGAGGTGCCCGCCCCGCTGCTGCCGCTCCTGAAGGCCGTGGAGAGCTGTCTGGGCGTCAGCTACGGGGACGTCCGCGCCACCGGCCCGCTCCCGGCGGCCGGGCGCGGGCCCGTCGAGCGCCTTGAGATGATCGAGGCGCCCGCCTTCGTGCGCCGCCGCTTCCGCGAGCGCTTCCCCGGCACCGCCGGCTGGTTCTACCCGCTGCACACGCCCAACGTGCTGCTCACCCCCGACGACGGCCGGTTCGAGGTCTACGCGTACTTCAACCGCACCGGCGGCTACTGCTCGCTCCTGACCGCCCACCCCGACCCCGCTGCTGCCGCCGCCCACCTCGAACCCGTCACCCGGACCCTGACCCGGGCCGGGGCGGGCTATGTGGAGGCGCTGGTGCCGCTCGCACACCACCAGGCGCTCTCGGCGTTCCTGGCCCAGGGGTTCGTCGCGGGCGCGCTCTACCCGGCGATGCGCGCGGACGGCGACGGCTTCCACGACTACGTCGTGCTCTCGCGCACCACCGAGCAGATCGACTTCCGCGGCGTCGTCGTCGAGCCGCCCCTCCAGCCCTATCTGGACTGTTACCTGTCGGCCTGGGCGTCGACCTACCTGCCCACACTAGAGGTTGCCTCATGAACCCCCATCTCGCCCCGGTCGGCGTCCCCGACCCCGCCCTCCTGCCCCATGTGCAGGAACTGTGCGACCTGACCGACCCGTACGCCTGCGGGCCCGCCGAGGACGAGCTGTTCGCCGCGGCCATGGCGGAGACCAACGCCTGGCACGCCGAACGCTCCCCGTTCTTCCGCTCGCTGTACGAGGCGGCGCCGCCCGCGCAGCCGTACCGGGCCCCGCTGGTGCACGCCAACTTCTTCAAGCGCCACGAAGTGCTGTCCATCCCGCGCGAGGACGTCGACCTGCACCTGACCTCCTCCGGCACCACCGGCCAGAAGTCGCAGATGTTCTTCGACCGCTGGACCATCCGCTCCGCCCAGCGCATGGTCGCCCGCATCTTCGAGCGCAACGGCTGGATCACCCCCGACCAGGAGGTCAACTACCTCCTCTACAGCTACGAACCGGCCCCCGCCCTCAACCTCGGCACCGCCTTCACCGACAACTACCTCTGCGACTTCGCCCCGGCCCGCACCGTCGAGTACGCGCTGCGCAACACCGGCAACGGCCACGAGTTCGACCCGTTCGGCTGCGTCGCCGCGCTGCGCCGCTTCGAGAACGACGGCGCCCCGGTCCGCATCCTCGGCTTCCCCGCCTTCCTCTACTTCACCCTGGAGCGGATGCGCGCCATGGGGCTGCCGCCCCTGCGCCTGCCCGAAGGCTCCCTGGTCGTCCTGGGCGGCGGCTGGAAGGGGCACGCCGACCGGCGCATCGGCAAGGACGAGCTGTACGCCCGCGTCACCGAGCAGCTCGGCATCCCCGGCGACCGCATCCGCGACACCTTCGGCTCCGTTGAGCACTGCATCCCGTACATCGAGTGTGACCACCACCGGCTGCACGCCCCCGTCTGGTCCCGCGTCGCCATCCTCTCCACCAGCACCCTGGAGCCCCTGCCGTACGGCGAGACCGGTTACCTGCACCTCGTCTCCCCGTACATCACCTCCGTACCGGCGCAGAGCGTCGTCATGGGCGACCTCGCCTCGCTGCACCCCGGCGACGAGTGCGCGTGCGAGCTGGGCACCGACTGGTTCACCGTCCACGGACGCGCCGGAGTGAGCCGCAACAAGAGCTGCGCGGTGGCCGCCGCCGAACTGATGAAGGGCATGTCGTGACCGTGCAGACCATGGACCGGGCGGACCAACACCACTACTGGCAGGGCGCGTTCATCGGGGACGAGGAGGCCGGGCGGCGCCTCGCCGCGCTGCCCGCCGCCGTCGAGGAGGCGCTCGCGAGCCCGCTGGAGACCGAGACGGTCCTTGCCGCCTGCGACGCGCTCGCCACGGCCCTGCGCGATGGGCGGAACCCGGTACGGAACCGGCTCGCGGGGCATCTGCCCGAGGGCGAGGACCCCGCCGTCCTCGGCGAGCTGGGCACCTACCTCAGCCGGACCGAGCTCACCCGCAAGCTGCGCCGCGAACTCGGCGGTACCGCCCCGGGACGGCTGAACCGGCCCGACGCCCGCGAGACGGTGTACGAGGCCTGGGCGCCGGTCGGCCTGGTCGCCCATATCGCGCCGGGCAACGCGGCCACCGTCGCCCCGCTCAGCATCGTCGAGGGCCTGCTCGCCGGGAACGTCAACATCCTCAAGACCAGCAGCGCCGACACCCTGCTCACCCAGCACCTGCTGGCCGAGCTCGCCGCGCTCGACACCACCGGCGCCCTCGCCGCCCGCGTCATCGTGCTGCGCTTCTCCTCCTCCCGCAAGGAGTGGCTGGAGCTGATGTGCGCGCCCGCCGACGCGGTCGCCGTCTGGGGCGGCGAGAGCGCCGTGGAAGGGGTCGCCGCCCACGTGCCCCCCGGCTGCCGCCTGGTGGAGTGGGGACACCGCATCTCCTTCGCCTACCTCACCCGCGACGCCTGGCACGAGCCCTCGACGCTGGAGGCGCTGGCGGCCGACGTGTGCCTGTACGAGCAGCAGGCCTGCTCCAGCCCCCAGGTGGTCTACCTCGACACCGAGGACGAGCAGGACGTCTTCGCCTTCGCCGAGCGCTTCGCGGACGTACTGGCAGCCCGGCCCGCCGCCGTGCCCGGCCCCGACGGCGGCCCCGGCATCGCCGAGCAGGCCGAGCTGACCACCACCGAGCTCGTCGCCCGCCTTGAGGAACACCTCGGTCTGACCCGGGTGTTCGCCGCCCCCGACGGCTCCTGGCGGGTCATGGCCGACACCCGGTCCGCCCTCACCGCCTCGCCGCTGCACCGCAGTGTGTGGGTCAAGCCGCTGCCGCGCAAGAAGCTGATCGGCGCCCTGCGCCCCATGCGCCGGTACCTGCAGACCGCGGGCATCGCGGCGAGTCCGACCGACACCGCCGAACTCTCCCGCGCCGCCTTCGCCGCGGGCGTCACCCGCGTCACGCCCGTCGGCGCCATGCTCAGCGGCTACTCGGGCGAGCCGCACGACGGCGTGTACGCGCTCCAGCGCTACAGCCGCCGCGTCGCGGTCCAGGCCGACGCCCGGTTCGCCACCACCGCCTGTCTGGACGACCTGGCCCGGCCGGTCGTCCTGCCGCCGCCCAGCGGCCCGCTGACCGGCAAGGAGGAGGTCCAGGAGTTCAACCGCCATGTCGCCAGGGCCGACGCCGAGCTGTACTTCCGCAGCGGCGGCAGCACCGGCGCCCCGGCGCTCTCCCTGTTCAGCTACGACGACTACGACACCCAGATGCACGCCGCCGCCCGCGGTCTGCTCGCAGCGGGCTACGACCCGATGGGCGACCGCACCGCCAACCTCTTCTACTGCGGCGGTATGTACGGCAGCTTCATCAGCTTCTTCTCCATCCTGGAGCGCCTCGGCGGCGTCCAACTGCCGCTCTCGGCCGGCCCCGACCACCGGGCCACGGCCCAGGCGCTGATCGACCACAAGGCGGACACCCTCTTCGGTATGCCCTCCTACCTGTGGCAACTGCTGCACGAGGAGGCGGACGCGCTGCGCGAGTACGGCGGCATACGCAAGGTGTTCTACGGCGGCGAGCACTTCACCGACGCACAGCAGCGCACCCTGCGGGACGCCTTCGGCATCGAGGTCGTCCGGTCCATCACGTACGGCAGCACCGACCTGGGCCCGCTCGGCTACCAGTGCGCCGAGAGCACCGGCGGCGTGCACCACCTCCACGCCGATCTGCACACCATGGAGATACTCGACCTCGCCGCCGACCGGCCGGTGGCGCCGGGCGAGACGGGCCGTCTGGTCTTCACCACGCACGCCCGGCGCGGCCAGCACCTCGGGCGTTACGTGATCGGCGACCTCGGCCGCGCGGTCGACGGCCGATGCCCCTGCGGCAGCCATGCACCCCGCTTCGAGCTGCGCGGCAGGACCGGGGACGTGATGCGGGTGGCCACGTACTTCCTCAACCACCGCCGCTTCGCGGCCATCGCGCAGGAACGGACCGGCTACAGCGGCGAACTCCAGACCGTCCTCGCCCGGCAGGACGCCCGCGAACGGCTCACCGTCCGCGTGGAACGCTCCGGCGTGCTGGACACCGAGCTGCTGCGCGAGGCGTTCCTGGCCGACTACCCCGAGCTGCGCTCGGCCGTGACCGAGCGGCTCCTCGACCTCACGGTCGAGGCGGTGGACGGCGCGTCCCTGGACCGCAGCCCCACCAGCGGCAAACTGCGCTCGGTGGTGGACCTGCGCGTGTAGGTCTTCGCCTGTCGGGGGGGGGGGGACGGGGGGGGGGGGAGGGGGGGCCCGGGAAGGGCCCGGGGGGGCTCCAGACAGTCTCCCCCCCCGACGTCGGGTGGGGGTATAAGAAACAAT
>NZ_JBVIHM010000020.1:0-7932 GCF_055570295.1 Streptomyces sp. NPDC031265 | reverse complement strand
CGGGGGACGGCGCCTCCCGGACCGGGAACTACCCAAACGGCAACCTGTTTGTGTGGTTGTACTTGTGTTTGGGTGTCTTCTCTTGTTGGCCCGGGCACACCGCCCGGGCCGACAGGGATTCCCAGGGACCTGTCAGCGGTGCCCCAGCACGTTCACCACCCGGCCGTTGGGATCGCGTACGAAGAACCGGCGCACGCCCCACTCCTCGTCCTGCAGCGGATACACGATCTCCGCGCCGCTCTCCCGCATGGCCGCGTACGCCGCGTCCACGTCGTCCACCTCGACGCTCAGGTCGGGCACCGCCGGCGCGGTCTTGTCCTCGGACATGAAGCTGACCTGCGCCGCCGGGGCGGACGGCGAGGCGAGCGTCATGATCCAGCCGTGGTTCATCACCTCCTCGAAGCCCAACAGGCCGTAGAACGCCCGGCTTCGAGGCACGGCTTGCGCCCCTTCCGACCGAATGTTGGGCACTACGCGGCGAACGGCCATCGCGATCTCCAAGTCGGAACAGGTGTGTCTCCGTCGCCCCAGGAGTACCAGTAGCGGCGCCCGCGCCCCGGGCACACAGGGCACCGCCGTGACGGCTCACAGGACCCGGACGTGAGCCGGTCGTGATCCCGGTGCGCTCTTCGCGTGCTCCTTGCCGCCCCTATCCGCCGCGTCGGAGCGCCGACCATGCTCATACCTACCTCCCCGACGGCACCCGGCCCGGCTCTGTCCGCTGCTGCCGTACGCATTCCGACGCCGCACCCTGGGCCGCTTGCCCGGTCGCGACAGTCCGCGACGTTCCTTCCCTCCACTGACAGAACGGAACGCCATGACCACACGTCCAGCGCCGGCCCGTGTGCTGCGCACCGACATCGCCGCGTCCCTCGTCGTCTTCCTCGTCGCGCTGCCGCTGTGCGTGGGCGTGGCGGTCGCCTCCGGCGTCCCCGCCGAACTCGGCCTGATCACCGGCATAGTCGGCGGACTGGTCGCCGGACTGCTGCCCGGGAGCAGTCTGCAGGTCTCCGGCCCCGCGGCCGGTCTGACCGTCCTCGTCTACACCGCCGTCACCGAGTACGGCCTCGCCGCGCTGGGCGTCGTCGTCCTGATGGCAGGACTCATCCAACTCGCGCTCGGGGCCCTGCGGATGGGCCGCTGGTTCCGTGCCATCTCGCTCGCCGTGGTGGAGGGCATGCTGGCGGGCATCGGCCTGCTCCTGATCGCCGGTCAGCTCTACATCCTCGCCGACCGCAAGGGCCCCGGCGCGGGCGTGCCGAACATCGCGGGCCTGCCGGGCCTGGCCGCGGAGGTCGCGCACTCCGCGACCGCACTCACGGCCCTTGCCGTCGGCGCGGGCACCCTCCTCGTGATGGCGGGCTGGAAGAGGCTGCCCGCCCGCTGCCGACTTCTGCCCGGCGCACTGGCCGCCGTGGGCGGCGCCACCGCCCTGACGGTCCTGCTCGGCCTGCCGGTGGCACGGGTGCGGGTGAGCGGCCTCGCCTCCGCCGTCCAGCCGCCGGGCTCCTCGGAGTTCGCGAAGCTCGCGGACACGGGGCTGCTGGCCACGGTGCTCGCGTTCGCGCTGATCGCCTCCGCCGAGTCCTTGTTCAGCGCGGCCGCGGTCGACCGGCTGCACACCGGGCCGCGCACCGACTACGACAAGGAGCTGATGGCGCAGGGGATGGGAAACACGGTGTGCGGGCTGCTCGGCGCCCTGCCCATGACCGCGGTCATCGTGCGCAGCGCCGCCAATGTGCAGGCAGGCGCCCGGACCAAGGCGTCGCGCGTGCTGCACGGCGTCTGGCTCCTGCTGTTCGCCGCGCTGCTGCCCGGCGTGCTCACCCACGTACCCACCGCAGCGCTCGCCGGTGTCCTCGTCCACGCCGGTTTCAAACTCCTGCCGGTGAAGGGGATGCTGGGGCTGTGGAGGTCCCACAGGGGCGAGGCGGTGGTGCTGGCGGCGACGGCGCTGGCGATCCTCCTCACGAACATGTTCGAGGGAGTCCTCATCGGTCTGCTGCTGGCCGTGGTCAAGGCCGCCTGGGAAACCTCCCACGTCCACATCGAGGTCACGGACGACGGCGCAGGGCTGGTCAGCGCCCATGTGATCGGCAACGCCACGTTCCTGCGGCTGCCCCGCATCCTGGAGACGCTGGAGAAACTCCCCAAGGACCGGGCCGTACACCTGCATCTGGCCGGACTGCGCCACCTGGACCACGCGTGTCTGAACGCGTTGCAGAACTGGGCGGACGAACACAACCGGGTGAGCAGCGAAGAGGTGCGGCTCGTGCATCCCGCCTGAGAGGCCGGGACCGCCGCGCATGCGGCCACTCCTCCGAGGACATGCTCCTGCGTATGAAACGGAGCCGGACGCGTGCACTGGTGCTTGCGCTGCTGGCCGCCGCCTTCGTCGGCTACGCCCTGCTGTTGTGGCAGGGCCCGTGGTGGCTGGACGGCGACCGGCTGCGCCGGCGGGACCTCCAGCCGGCCGACGGTGTGGTGATCACGGGCTTCCGTACGACGCTGGTCGCCCTCGGCGCCGGGGCGGTGGCCGGGGCGGGCCTCTACTACACCGACCGTACGCTGCGACACACCCGCGACCGGGACCGCGAGCAGGCCGAGATCGCCCGGGACGGGCAGGTGACCGGCCGCTATGTGGAGGCCATCAAGCTGCTCGCATCGGAGCGTACGGTCGAGCGCCTCGGCGGTATCTACGCGCTGGAGCGGATCATGCGGGACTCCGCCAAGGACCACCTCACGGTGGTCGAGGTCCTGGCGGCGTTCGTCCGGGACCAGGTGACGGTGTCCCCCGACGCGGAGTTGCCCCCTTCCGCGGCGCCGCCCGAGGAGTCCGTGCAGGCCGCCCTGACGGTCCTGGGCAGGCGGCCATCGCTGGAGGAGCCGTTCCGTATCGACCTGCGGCGTACGGACCTGCGGGGAGCGGACCTCCAGGACGCCCGGCTGGAGCGCGTACGCCTCGGCGGCGCCCACCTGGAGCGAGCCAACCTGATCGGCGCGCACTTGGAGGAGGCATGGCTGAGGGATACCTTCCTCGGTGGCGCGTGGCTCGGCCGGGCGCATCTGGAAGGCGCCGTCCTGAGGGGTTCCGACCTGCGAGGCGCCAGCCTCAAGGAGACGCACCTCGCGGGCGCGCGCCTGGTCAACGCGGACCTGTCGACGGCAGTCGGTCTGACACCGGAGCAGGTGGGCAGGGCGGTGCTCGAAGAGGAGACGAAGCTGCCTCCCGCGGTGGAGAGCAAGCTGCGCACAACCCCGTGAACACGGCGCCGGGCGCCGTCGCCGGCATGCCTGAAACCGCATCAGGGTGGTACGCGTCCTTGTGGTGTGCGGAGCGTTCCGTTCCGTGAGTGGCTGTGTGGAGTACGAGGGTGAGGAGCCCGCTGTGTCGCGTTCCCGATTTCGCTGGCCCGCCGTCGCCGTCGTGGCCGCCGGTCTGACGCTGAGCGGTTGCGGTGGCGACCACTCGGGGGAGGCGGCGGCCACCAGCGGCGTTCCGAGTGCGTCCGCCACCGGGACCGTGCCGGACGGCGGGGGCAGCACAGGGCCGACGCCGTCGGGATCGGGCGGCGCCGCCTCCGGCGGGCGCTGCCGGACCGCCGGCCTCGGCTTCGCGATCGTGCCGACCAGCCGCGCCAAGAACCCCAACATCCAGTACGCGCTGACCATCACGCTCACCAACAAGGGCGCCAAGTCCTGTGTGATGACCGGGTATCCGGGCGTGGACCTCGCCGGGCCCCTGACGTGGTCGCTGGTCCGGCAGACCGCCGTACAGCCGCATCGGGTCACGGTGCGGCCGGGCGCCACCACCACCTTCAACATCTTCTACCTGCCCTACATCCAGGGCAGCGGCGACGAGTTCAAGCCCACCCGCATCGTGGTCACCCCGCCGGGCGAGACGCACTCCCACACCCTGCCGTGGCCGGTCGGCTCGATCCTGCTGCAGGACGCGGCCACGCACCCCGGTACGTATGTGAGTCCGGTCGGCGCCAAGTAGGCCGGATGCGGGGGTTTCAGGAGAACGGGCGTTGGTCCGGGGGGATCTGGACGATGATCGTGGCGCGCTTCTCCGCCGGGGTCGCACCCTGGCGGCTGGCCCACGGCTCGTCGGAGCGCATCCACGCCGGGAGCCCTGGGGGGAGGTCCACCGAAGGGATGGTGGCGAGGTCGGCCGGGGTCAGGGTGCTGCCGTAGAGAGCGAGCGGGCGGCTCGTGTCGGGGGTGACCGTGCCGTGCAGCGCGTTGAGGGCGTCGTTCCAGTTCGTCAGCAGCTTGGCCATGGCCGCCGCCGGGTCGGTCCCGGAGGCCGCCGCGCTGTCGGGGAAGGTGGGATGGATGATGTGCTGGTAGGCGCCGGTGAACGCGGCGCCTGAGGGGGTCTTCCGCCAGGTCTGGTACGCGGTGTCCGCGAGGCCGCCCAGCGCGATCACGGCCTCGATGGGCTGGTGGGCGACGAGGGCGTCCAGCCAGCTGTGCCGGTACGCGGCGATGTGCTCGTCCTTGGCGTGGGCGTTGCCGCCGTGCTGCCCGAACACGCTGTACACATACGTGTTGACCATCACGTAACTCGTGTCGATGCCGAGTTTGGCCAGGAAGCCCTGGAAGCGGCGGCCCGCGGTGCCGACGAGGATCCGGCGGGTGATGGCCTCGTGGGAGGCCGGGTCCTGCCCGATGACCAGCACGCGGGCCGTGCCGTCGAGGCGCCCGCGGTGGAAGATCGGGCCCCACTCCACGCGGAAGTCGGTGGCCGGGTAGACGTCGGCGCCGGGGTAGTCGCGCACGAGCGTGGCGTACGGCTCCTGTGCGTAACCGGGGTCGAAGGGGTGCATGCGCTGCTCCTGCTCCATGCGGGCGATCAGTCATGACAGAAGGTGATCGTTGGATGACATTACGGCATGTTGTCTATTAAGTGATGTTCATCCGATATGCGGTGTTCATCCGTGCCTCTCGGGGGTGGCGAGAAGGGACCCGCATGTCGCCTGGAGCAGATGCCCCGGATACCGGCCGGTTCGCCCTGCGCGGACGGATCGTCACCCTCGACGCGGCAGGCACCGTGATCGAGGACGGCACCCTCTATGTGTCCGGCACACACATCGAGGCCGTGCTCCCGGCCACCGCCCCCGCCCCACCGGGCTTCGAAGCGGTGGTGCCCGTGGACACCCAGGGCTCGGTCTACCCGGGGCTGATCGAGCTGCACAACCACCTGCCGTACGACGTGCTGCCGCTCTGGCAGGTGCCGAAGAAGTACGGCAACCGCTCGCAGTGGGGCGGCAGCGGCAACCCCGCGTACCGCACCCTGGTCACCGGGCCGATGAAGGTGCTCGGCCAGGACCCCCGCCTGATGCCCGCCGTCGTGCGGTACGTCGAGGCCAAGGCCCTGGTCAACGGCACCACCACCAGCCAGGGCATCGCCCTGTTCAGCAACGCGGGCGCCCGCCGTATGTACCGGGGCATCGTCCGCAACGTCGAGCAGACCGACGCGCCGGACCTGCCCGAGGCGGCCTCGCGCATCGCCGACGTGGAGGCCGGCGACGCCGAGAAGTTCCTGGCCCGGCTCAAGCAGCCGCACCGGCTGCTCCTCCATCTGGCGGAGGGCACCGACGCGGCTGCCCGGGCGCACTTCCAGGCCCTCCAGTTCAAGCCCGGCACATGGGCGATCACCGAGAACCTGGTGGGCATCCACTGCACCGGCCTGACGGCCGACGACTTCACCGTCTTCGCCGCACACGGCGGCTCCATGGTGTGGTCGCCGCTCTCCAACCTCCTGCTGTACGGAAAGACCGCGGACATCGCCGCCGCCAAAGCGGCCGGTGTGCTGATGGGGCTGGGCTCGGACTGGTCGGTGTCGGGGAGCAAGGGGCTGCTCGGCGAGCTCAAGGCCGCCCGGCTGGCCTCCACCGCCGCCGGATCCGTCTTCAGCGACCACGAGCTGGTCGCCATGGCCACCCGCGACGCGGCCCGGATCCTGCGCTGGGACACGGCCCTGGGATCGCTGAGCGCCGGAATGCGCGCGGACTTCATCGTCGTCGACGGCGCCGACGGCGACCCGTACACCTCGCTCATCGACGCCCGCGACAAGGACATCCGCCTGGTCGCCGTCGACGGTGTCGCCCGCTACGGATCCCGTCGGCTCATGCACGCCCTGGCTCCGGGCGAAATCCTGGAGCAGGTCCCCGGTATGTCGGCGGATCACGTACTGCATCTGCACGACGGCACGGCCGACACCATCGTGGCCGGGCTGACCATCGGCGACGCCACCGACCGGCTCACCGACGCGCTGGCCGACCTTCCGGCCCTCGCCGCCGCCCCCGTCCCGCCGATCACCGCGTCGCCCGACGGGAGCGTGCGGTGGCAGTTGGCCCTCGACGAGATCGAGCCCACCGGCGCCGAGCTGCGACCCCGCCTGCCGGTGCGGAGCGCGAGCGGCGCGACGCACCTGTCCGGGCCCGGCATCGGCGTGCTCACCGCCGCACCGGTCGAGCTCGAACCGGTGGTGCTCGACGCTCTGACCGCCTCCGGCGACCGCACCTTCCTGCACACCCTGGCCGACGAGGCGAACCTGCCCGCCGACTACGCCGACTACGCCGACGCGCTGTCCCGCCTGCTGACCTGACCACCCCGTCCCCGTGGAAACCCGTTTCCGGCAGACAAGGAGCCCCGCATGCTGGTCACCCAGCTCGCCCTCGTGTCAGAGACCGATGAGATCACCTCCTCACAGCTCACCCGTGTGGCCGCCGCCCTCCAGAAGCAGGCCATCCGGGACTTCGCGCCGCTGTGGCAGATCCCCGCGTCCGTCGACGCCTTCGACAGCCTCCACGACGTGCCCGTCGGCTACTGGCCGATGATCGTCCGCGACGACATCGGTGAACCCGGGGCGGCCGGTGTCCACATGGACAAGAACGGTCAGCCGTTCTCCCTGATCCAGTACAGCGACAGTTGGTCGCTGACCGCCAGCCACGAAATGCTGGAGATGCTCTGCGACCCCTTCGGCAGCAGGGTGGTGGCGGGGCAGTCGCCGAAGAAGGACCAGGGAGTGGTGGAGTTCCTCGTCGAGGTCGCCGACCCGTCCGAGGCGCCCGAGAACGGCTACACCATCAACGGATTTCTGGTCTCGGACTTCTTCACCCCGCACTTCTACGACCCCGTCACCGCTCCCGGTGTGCGCTACAGCTTCACCGGCAAGCTCGACGGCCCGCGCAAGATCCTGGAAGGCGGATACCTGAGCTGGCGCGAACCGGTCAGCGACCACTGGTGGCAGCAGATCTGGTTCGATACGAAGAAACCCACCTTCCGCGACCTGGGCAGGCTGACCGCCCGTGGAGGCAGCCTCCGCTCCGCCATCGACGCGCATACGAAGACGAACGCGCGGATCGCCGCCAGCGGCCCGGAGTCCGAACGCTTCACCGCCGCGAGGACACTCACCGCCGCCGTCCAGGAGACCACCGCCTCCCGCGCCGACCTCTGGCGCAGCCAGATCGACGAGCTGAAGGCCGGCCAGGTCACCGAGGGCACGTGGCAGGGCGGCAAGCACGACAATGGATAGCACTCCGCGTACCGGCCCGCCCGGCAAGGAGGGTTGAGATGGCTGAGAAGGACAAGCGCCGCCCGTCCGGTCTGAACGAGGGCGACACGTCCGGCCAGGACGCGACCGGCCGAGAAGGCCGGGAGGACGGCCCGGCCGAGACCCCGGTGGAAGCGACCCGCTCGACACCGCCGGCACCCGGCAAGGAGAGCCTGCGCGAGGCCGTCCACCGCCGTATGCGCGAACTGGACGACCGCAGCGCCGAAGAGTCCGCCCCGGACGGCGGACTCGGACCGGAGGACGAACCTCCGGACTAGGGCGTGTTTCGAAAGTAGCGTCGTCCGCCCGAAGGGCGGGCCCGGCGGCGTCTGGTGCGTGCGATCGCAAGGCGGAGGGTCGCCCCGATA